>CAYWEU010000152.1:0-5823 GCA_964457395.1 uncultured Candidatus Peribacteria bacterium | reverse complement strand
GAAGCCATCATCGAAGTATCTGGCGGCAATGGTGGCAAGGGCTGTGTTGCGTGGCGCCGAGAAAAATACGTGCCCCACGGCGGTCCAGAGGGTGGAGATGGTGGAGATGGTGGAGATGTGCTGCTGGTTGCTGATGAGAATACCGATACACTCAGCGATTACTCGAGCAAGAAGCGCTTTCATGCGGAACATGGACTCCCCGGCCTCGGCAAGAATTGCGCGGGGAGAAACGGCGTCGATTTGCTGTTGCATGTGCCACCAGGGACCATCGTGACCGAGATCGATGAGTCAGGGAAGCCGGGCCGTGTCCTCGCGGATTTGCAACAAGGCGGCGACAAGATTGTCGTCGGTCGAGGAGGCAGAGGCGGGTACGGTAACACGCACTTCAAGTCCTCTACCAGACAGGCACCGGACTTTGCAGAACTAGGTGAACCTGGGGCACGGCAGTTCGTCCGCATGGACCTAAAGCTGGTTGCCGACGTGGGCATCATTGGGTATCCAAGCGTTGGCAAATCGTCGCTCATTACCGCGGTATCTGCGGCGCGACCCAAAATCGCGGAGTATCACTTTACGACACTGGTGCCGAACCTGGGAGTCGTCAAAGTCTATGATCGCGAGTTCGTGCTCTGCGATGTGCCGGGGCTCATAGAGGGTGCCAGCGAAGGCAAAGGCCTTGGTGATCGGTTTCTGCGGCACATCGAGCGGTGCGGTATTCTGGTGCACTTGCTCGATATTTCCCGCGAGAATGTCGTTGCTGATTACACAGCGATTCGCAAAGAATTGGAGGCCTACTCCCCTGCCCTGGCTGCAAAGCATGAGATTGTTGTCCTAAACAAAATCGATATGATCTCCGGCGACATCTCGACGTGGATAGAACTCTTGAAGGAGGCAGGCATCGACGTTGCTATGAGCATTTCTGCGGCGACGAAGCACGGCACGCAAGAGTTGATGCAGATGCTCTTGCCGATCGTTTTGGAGGAACGAAAGCATCGGCAGCAGATCTATGACGACAGCAAGGAGGAAGCCAGCGACCCTGAAAAAGTTGCCATTTTACGCCCGCACTTGCAGTCCGAGCAAATGGGGACGTACAGAATCGAAGACGGTGTCGATGGATCGATCATCGTTCGCGGCAAACGGATCGAGCAGTTTACCACCATGACGGATTTTGCGAACGTCGGGTCACGTCAGCGCTTTCTCGATGTCGTGCAGCGAATCGGCCTTACCAGTGCGCTATCCAAGCTTACCGAACAAGGCCCGCGCAAGATCTACATCGGGCCGGTGCGAGTGGACGAGCATTTGTAATTTTTTCGTAGTATTACGCAATCGCCGGCATCCAGTAGCGTGTGACGACGGTGCAGCCGAGTGTCTGCAATGTTCTCTGCAAACGCCGCGTCGGCTCGCTCTTACGACCGGTGTTCAAGTGAACTTCGACTTCGTTGTGGTTAGGGAATGACTCGATCCACGTGAGGAGCGAATCGATACGTCCGGACGAAGAATCCTCTGAGCCATCGATGTACAGCTGGACGCGCTGCTTTGTGCTCAGTGGTGTGGTGGTTGCTGTAGGCATGAGTGCAGTGTACGTTTGTACACCCCACTGATCAAGCACTTTGGAGAGCGATGTCCGGCAAACTGTGGTGGGGTACTAGATGCGCTTTCATCTTTTGCATTTCGCTTATAAATGTTGGTGGAAGATCGCGTTTCATCATCGTTTCTGGATCGTATTCCTCAGCCTGTACAAGGCGGCCGCCACGGACATCAGACAGTGGAACAGCGGTGATGACGCCTTTTTGCAGCGCAACCATGTTGCCATACATTTGCTCATGCGCCAGCCACCCGGCCGCGGCTCCAAGTTCTGCAGCAAAATTGCCGTCGTGAGCCAGCGGTGGGCCATTGCGAACGTGATACCCGGCTATCTGCTCTTGAGTTGGCAGTTTAGCCTTCTCTTTGATGATTCTCAGAAGAGACTTTGCCGCTCCTTCCATGCGAACGTTTCCAAACGCATCGATTTCCTTATCCTTCGCTTCCTTATGCGGTTGCAAGTGCTCGTACCCCTCGGCTATAGCAATGATGACATGACCCCGGACCTCATAAATTTCCTTCACGCGTTGCAAGAGTTTTTCTTCGTCTATGGGGTATTCTGGAATAAGTGTTATATGCGCTCCTCCGGCATACGCGGCCTGGATAGTGATGTGCCCAGCGCCTCTGCCCATGAGCTCTACTGCAGAAACGCGATGCATGGATTCTGCATCGACACTCATTCGCTCAATGAATAGTGCAGCTTCTTGCACAGCCGAGTCGAAGCCAAATGTGCGGTCTGTGCCGTGAACGTCGTTATCGATAGTTTTCGGAACACCGAGAATCTTGAGAATATTATGTTTGTAGAGTATCGCCGCCTGCCCGAGTGTGTCGTCGCCACCGATAGCGATGACGCCGTCCAAGCCGTACTCTTGGGCTACAGACTTTACAGTATCGTACTGCGAAATATTGATCTTTGTTCGAGAGCTGCCGAGCTTGGTTCCTCCATTGCGAAAGAGTTTGGAGAGTTCCCACCTATTCATTTTTGACAACTCCATAATGTCTTTGCGGACTTTGAGCATCCCGGCCCACCCGTCCGGAATGCCGATGACTTCGTGTTTGTGCTTTTGCAATTCGTTTGTCGCTCCGAAAACAACTCGGTTGAGACCGGGCGCTATGCCTCCTCCGGTAAATATACCGATTCTCTGGGTGCCGGAAAGTTGTTCCATAGTGCAAGACTATGTCAAAGTACTCTGGTTGAGGCAAGAGCAGCACGCACTTAATAGCTGCCTGCATAAAAAACATGCAATCTCCTGAGGGTTCCACTACTATAAGTAACATGATGTTTCAACGCGAAGTCCTCATAGTGTTTGCGAAAGAAGTGTTTAGGATCCTTGTTATTTCATTTATTCTCATTGTTCCCGCATCGATGATGTTCGATGCACCAAATGCATTCGATACTTTTTTCGCGAAACTGCTGTATTTCGTCTTGATGTCTTTCCCGGTCGTTGCGATCGCGTGCTCTCTTTGCCGATTGTTGATCAGTGATCAGTATGTTAAGCACATACTGTACTGGGTACCATTTGCCCACTTTTTTGTTATTGTGCTGCTGATTGTGATTCATTTCTTTTCTGGGTCGAGGGTTAGTTGATTGCAGAAACTGCGGAGGTTGGTGGCCCAGGGCAGAATCGAACTGCCTACGCCTGCCTCTTCAGGGCAGCGCTCTACCAATGAGCTACCGGGCCAACTCAAGGAATGGCCACAGAGTAGCAATTGGCTACGATTCAAGCAATCTATACACTAGCTGGCGCGTGGGGCTGTAGCTCAGCTGATAGAGCGCTACATTCGCATTGTAGAGGCCAGGGGTTTGATTCCCCTCAGCTCCACCAGTCGGAAATTGGAACTTCGAATTGGCACTTCAATCAAAAAATCTTGAAGTTAGAGGCGATTCTAGGCGAGTTCCCAATGGAGATTCTGATGTAGAAGAATTTACGATACCAATTCTCAAAAGTGGCTTTGTGGTGCGGTTTTCTTGGAGTTCCCAGCCCTGAAAAGCGATAGCTATTTTAAAGATGGCTCTTTACATATTTCTACATTTGTTACTCCTCTGAGTTCAATTCGATTTTCAAAAAGCAATAATTGCAAGCAGCGCAGAAGGATCTCGAATTTTGTAGCCTTCACTGCCTTCAAGTTCAGGAACAACGTATTCCAACATTGAGGGATCATAAACGCTCATTGCCGATCTCCGATGTTCAAGTGCAAATTCAAATGGATCATTATCCCACGAACCAAATGCTTCTTCGAGGGCACAAAAAACAACACCTTCTGCTTCAGTACAACTAAAAGATTTTCCAATTTGGTCTCCATTAAAACCGCTATAGAGTAATCCTTTGCGATAGAATGGAAGTTTTTTTAAGGCAGAACGGAAAATTTTAACCTGAGATTCAGTATCCCAGCCCGCAGATATGTCGATTTTATAAATAGGTGGGGTCTCTGGTGAATCACGATGTTCAAGCGACATATGTATATTATACACAACTTTGTTAATTGCATCAATTTTTTTTGGATACATGTAGTCGAGTTCCCAATCCTTCCCATCATCTCCACCATCCGCATCAATAAATCCCCACAGTCTTTGTAATGTTCTCGTCGAAGTCTCGTCAAAATATATGTTCACCGACTTGTCGGTGTTCTCCTTACTTCTTTACCCCATTTTTTATGACAGATTCTAGCAGCCAGCGCGGCAAGTCTTCCGACGGGCAACAGTCCGGTGGAGGTATGGGCAGCACTGGAGGTTCCGGCCGTTCGACTGGCAGCGACAAAGAAAGCCAGGGCAGCTCTGACAACCGCTAATACGAGCGAAGTTCCGTGGAAGAAAGGGATCTGCAAAGGTCCCTTTTTTGAAATTTACTGAGCGCGGCCAGTAGTCTTTAGTGGGTCTGCAACTTCCTTTGCTGCTCGCGCTTCATCAGCTCGCCATACCCGATGGATGGTTCGCTTGCGATTTGCAGCTGTAGGCGTCGCGACATGTCTTCTGCTTGTTCAACGGTCACTGGAGCAAGCATTCCTCCGATAGACGTCGGAATGGCTCCGCGATACTCAAGCGTTCGTACAAAGCCTGCATACCACGGCTCTGCGTTGGGATACCAAGCCGCCGGAAAGACCGCGTACGACATCACGAGTACTTTGGAAGCCTCGGCAAACGTGATGAGCGTATTGGGGCGGAAGGACCCGTCTCGAAAGCCTCGGATGATGCCTTCGCGCAACGCCACGCAGATTTCTTTTGCGTACAGCGAGTCGCGGGCTACGTCGGTGAAGAGCAACGTGTAATCAGAAGCAGACAATCGCTCCAAGCAGGTGTCCATGGATGCTTGCTCATGCGTTTGGGTCACAATGTACGCGACGAATTCTGCGCGTGTCAGCGGTCTGACACTGGAGGGAAATATGATAAGTTCTTTGCCGAATGCCGCACCGGTACTCGTGAAGAATAAGGCGAAACCGAGCAGAGCAGAGAACATACGCTTCCCGTTGCTGGAGCTGATCATAGAAGAATTTGGAAAGATAGGAGGGCGAGTATAGGACACTGTACCTCGATTAGGCAATGCCACTTAGGGGACTATTTGGCAACCCCGTCATGTTTCATACGCTCAACCAGTGCGAGAGACCTGGTATTGCCTCCGTCTCGCTGTAGTGACTTGCGCAGCCGGTCGGCAGCGATAGGGACATTGCCGTTTTCGTAGTACAGCCACGCAAGATCAGCAAGCATTGGACCATCGGCAGACGTCATCGTCAATGCCTGCTCGTATGCGTCGATCGCTTCGTTCTTCTGTCCTAACTGTGTACGGGCGATGGCCAGGTTTAAGAGGGCTTCTGGAAACTTCGAATCTGCAGCGACAGCTTTTTGCAGCGCCTCTGCCGCTTCTTGCCACCGATGCTCCAGCAGATACAGCCCACCGAGGTTGTTGTAGGCCATGGAGTGCGTGGGGTCGAGCACGATTGTCTGCTTGTATTCGTTCTCGGCCTCGGTGTGCTGATTCTTCTTCTGGAAAACACTTGCAAGTCCGTAATGTGCATCGGCGATTGTCGGAGAAACACTGATCGCGCGCTGATACTCGCGCATGGCATCGTCGAGTAGATTCTGTCGTATGTAGACCGACGCCAAGTTTGTGCGCGTAAATGCGTCCTCGCGAACGGACAGCGATGACAGACATTGGTTCTTTGCGTCAACCAGTCGAGTGGTGCGCAGGTTCTGCTTGCCGAGGTTATTGTGCGCCGCATGCGACTGCGGGTAATACTCAAGCGCATGCT
>CAYWEU010000151.1:0-3140 GCA_964457395.1 uncultured Candidatus Peribacteria bacterium | reverse complement strand
TTATCCGTGTGCCGAAGGAGTGACGATTTGCCGATCGTCTATCGGCAGAGGGGAGCACTCGAGCAGTTCTTCCGCTGAAGCCTGGCTTGCGATCACCTCATCCGCACGGAATACGTTCGTGGCACCCGTGACTTGAGCGGTTGGCTCCACGCCATCGACATTCACCTCTTGCAACACATCGACGTAGTGCAAGATGGATCCCAAATCCTTCGTCATCTTCTCAGTTTCTTCAGGACTCAGCTGCAGTCTGGCCAGTGTCGCGATGTGTTCGACTTCGGCTTTGGTAAGATGTGTCATGATAGAAGGAGCGTAATATAACATTTCATTCTTGTACAACAGAGAACTACCATGAGTTCAATGAAGCTCTTCCCCTTATCCGGCCGCAAAACCTGCGAACGCGTCAAAACGGCGGGAACGCTGTGGAAAGGCAAGCACATGCAAATCCGCTGGCTCAAAGGCTCGCCGCGCAATTTGCCATCGACTGCACCAAAAGAGGGGATATTCGCCGGTACCATCGCCTCGACGAGGCTCGATCCGTCGGCAGTACGCAGGAATCGTATGCGTCGACGCTGCCGAGAAGCGTTGCGACTTGCTTTGAAAAAAATGAATCAATCACCTAGCGATCCAACTACCCACCACCCACTACCCACTCCTCACTCTCTCCAGTTGCTACTTCTCCCCCGATCCTCTAGTCTGCGGTGTGCGTTTGGCGAACTGCTGACCGACATTTCTCATTTTCTTTCCTTTGTCTCCCGGTGAATCCCACTCCACAGAAAGGTAAAGGTTCCACGCTCGAAATCATCCTGACATTCGTCGTTCTGTTCTTCGTCACGAACTACGCGTTGCAGTACTTCTTTCCCGAACAGTTCGGAGGCAAGAAAGCAGACCCCATACTCCGCCTGGTTGCCGATAGCAGTTCTGTGCGAGAGGGCAACGACCCGCTGCTGTCGATCATCAACAAGACAGAGGCCGATTTGCTCTTACCCAAGCGCTGTCCCCAGCCTCCTGTCAATATCGCTCTGGTGGAAATGCAGCAGGATGGCAAAGAAAAACTGGCAGACCGCATGGCCAACAAAACCGCGGCGCCCTGCCAAGAGCTGACGAAGGTCGCCGCAGGAGAGACTGCGAAGGTCAACCTGGGGCCATGGAAATACGATCTTCTTGGGCAGCGGGGGACATACGAAGCCAGCCTGGATGTGCCCAAGGACTTCAAGGGTGCCGGTAGCGGGACCACGCTCACTACGCGGTTTTCGGTGAATGAGGCCGGGTTCTTCACCAAGCTCTTCCGTACATTCGTCACCAAGCCGCTCTTCAATGGGCTTATCTTCATCGCATCGTACGTACCAGGGCACAACTTGGGCATCGCGATCATCCTGCTCACCATTGTCGTGCGCTTGATCTTGCTCGTGCCCAACCAGCACGCGCTCGAGGGCCAGCGCAAGTTGCAGGTGCTGCAGCCCAAACTCGATGAACTCAAGAAGAAATACCCCAACGATGCCAAGCGCCAGCAGGAGGAAACTCTCAAGCTCTGGAAGGAGTACAAGATCAACCCGCTGCAGTCGTGCTTACCCACGCTGCTGCAGTTCCCGATCCTCATCGGCTTGTTTAATGTCATCCGCGACGGCTCGACGATCGCCACGTCCAAGCATCTGCTGTACTCGTTCTACACCAGCTTGCCTGCGAACTTCTTCACCACGAGCTTGTTTGGCTTGGATCTACTGAAACCGGAGATTATTGTCCTGCCCATTTCGCTTGCGATCATGCAGTTCATTCAGATGAAGATGATGTTCGCCAAGACCAAGAAAGTGGAGGAGAAGAAGCAAGGTGTCGTGGAAGAAAAGAAATCGTGGGTGCCGAAATTCGATCAGCAAACCATCATGCTCTACGTGTTCCCCGTGATGATCGGTGCCTTTGCGTTCAACTTCCCCGCTGCCGTAGCCATCTACTGGGGGGCCTCCACGCTGTTTGGTATTGGGCAGCAGTGGTTTGTTTTGAGGAAAAAGGCGTAGCTGCGCCGCCGCGTCCGTAGCAGGGACACCGTGTCGCAGCTACGGGAAAAACGTGTTAAAAAATCATGCTATACTCTCGCCATTCTCACCCTCTGTCTATGCTCTCCTACACCGATCTCAGCAACGTGCTTGGCGACCAGGCCGATGCGTTGCTGAACTTCTCGTCGCCCAAGATCAGCAAAGAGCGTTTGCACCTGCCGGGTCCAAGTTTTATGAAAGACATCTTCTCGATTTCGGACCGGCCCAAAGAGGCGCAGAAGAGCATGCAGCAGCTGTTTGATCACGGCAACCTCGCGGGCACCGGGTACGTCTCCATCCTGCCGGTGGACCAGGGTATCGAGCACTCCGCAGGAGCGTCGTTTGCGAAGAACCCGGACTATTTTGACCCCGAGAATATCGTGAAGCTGGCGATCGACGGCGGCTGCAACGCGGTGGCCTCCACGTTTGGAGTCCTCGGCATGGTTTCCAAAAAGTACGCGGACAAAATCCCGTTCATCGTAAAGATCAACCATAACGAGCTTATGACGTACCCCAACAAATACGACCAGATCATGTTCGGCACCGTGCAGCAGGCCAAAGACATGGGTGCCTTGGGTGTGGGTGCCACCATCTACTTCGGTTCAGACCAGTCCGGCCGCCAGATCGTCGAAGTAGCGCAGGCCTTCTACCAAGCCCATACACTGGGCATGTTCACTGTCTTGTGGTGCTACATCCGTAACAGTGCGTTTAAGAAAGACAAGGACTACCACAACGCCGCAGACCTCACGGGCCAGGCCAATCATCTGGGTGTCACCATCGAGGCCGACATCGTCAAACAGAAGCTGCCGACGAATAACGGGGGGTTCAAAGCACTCAACACCGGCGACAGCAGCTATGGCAAGCTCGACGAGCGCATGTACACAGAGCTGTCATCCGATCACCCGATCGATTTATGCCGTTACCAAGTCGCTAACGGCTACATGGGCAGAGTCGGGCTCATCAACTCCGGTGGAGAGTCGGGCAAGAACGATCTGCAAGGCGCCGTGGCCACCGCGGTCATCAACAAGCGCGCGGGCGGCATGGGCCTCATCACCGGCAGGAAGGCCTTCCAAAAACCAATGGGTGAGGGCGTTATGTTACTGCGTGCCGTTC
>CAYWEU010000150.1:0-2451 GCA_964457395.1 uncultured Candidatus Peribacteria bacterium | reverse complement strand
AGCGCCGCGGCGGTTTCTCGGTCTCCAGCCTCGACATGAAACGCGCGCTTGGCAGCGTGGGGTCGTGGTTGAAGAATTTGTTGCCTTGAATGTGATATGTACGTCACGCACTTCGCGAAGTGCGTGACGGCGGAGACACGGTGTCTCCGCTACGGACTTGATTTCATTCCTTTCTCTCACGTTACTCATCACTTCTTTTTTCCCTCCTCACTATGTCAGACACATTGCGCTCCATCTTCTCGGGTTCCAAACCTCCATCCGGAGGCGGCTCCTCTAGCAGCTCGGGTTCCGGTTCGGGCAAATCTCCTTTCGACGATCAAGTCACTCCCAGCACTGGGCACCAGGAAGTTCGTCCCGAAATGTCTCCCAATGCCATTATTCGCGTCGTGGGCGTCGGTGGTGGTGGAACGAATGCCGTCTCTCGCATGATCACGGGCAAAGTCGTCGGTGTCGAATTCGTTGCCGTGAATACCGATGCACAGGCGCTGTTTCATAACCCTGCCCCTGTGAAGATCAACATCGGTCGTGGGACGACCAGAGGGCTTGGTGCGGGTGCGAACCCGGACATCGGATTGCAGTCAGCCAAGGAGAGTTCTGAGGAGATCAAAGGCAAGCTGGAAGGCGCGGACTTGGTGTTCATCACCGCAGGTCTGGGTGGCGGCACGGGTTCGGGCGCTGCGCCGTACATCGCAGAGCTCGCTCGTTCCATGGGCATTTTGACAGTCGGTGTTGTCACCAAGCCGTTTAGCTTCGAGGGACTGCGTCGCCGCAAGCAGGCAGAGGAAGCGCTGCAGGCACTGCGAGGCAAGGTCGATACGCTCATTACGATCCCCAATGACAAGATTCTGTCCCTCATCGACAAGACCACGCCGCTGACCGAGGCATTCCAGATCGTCGACGAAATCCTGCGCCATGGCATCGAGGGTATCGCCAGCCTCATCACGGTCCACGGTCTTGTGAACGTGGACTTTGCCGACGTGAAGTCGATCATGCAAGATGCGGGTTCTGCCCTCATGGGCATCGGCTACGGTACGGGCGACAGTCGTGCGTCAGAGGCTGCCAGAGCCGCAGTCGACAGCCCGCTGCTGGACTTGTCTATCAGCGGTGCAAAGGGCATCTTGTTCAATATTACCGGTGGCAACGATTTGTCCATGTTCGAGGTCGACGAGGCTGCGCGCATCGTCACCGAGGCCGCGGACCCCGAAGCCAATATCATCTTCGGTGCGGTCATCGACGATGCGTACACGGGGCAGATCAAGTGCACGGTCATCGCCACCGGATTCGACGAGAAATCCGAATCTTCTCACGCTGCTAGCTCTGCTCCGGTACTCAAGAGCCTGCCATCGTTTAAAAAGCAGGATGAGCAGCGCAAGACGGGTATCATGAACCAGCAGGACGACTCGGTCATCAAGCTTGCCGGACAGCAGTTGAACGAGGAAGAGTTGGAAATCAAGGGTCGAAAAATTTTGTCGCTTGCGATGACGCGTTTCGCGTCCTCGGTGTGTACCGACACGACAACCTCACAGGTAGAACTTCCCAACGATGAAATGAAGGGCCGTATCATTGGCAAAGAAGGCCGCAACATCAAGGCGATCGAACTGTTAACCGGAACGGAAATCATCGTGGACGACACGCCCAACATGATTACCATCTCGGGATTCTCCCCCATCCGCAGACAAGTGGCCAAGCGCGCTCTGGAAGAACTCATCAAGGACGGACGCATCCAGCCGGCCCGCATCGAAGAAGCCATCGGCAACGCAAAAAAAACGATCGCGGCTGACCTGCGCAAAGCCGGTGAAGACGCGCTGTACCAACTTGGCATTCCTGTTTCTTCCATCGACCCAAAACTTACGTCCATTCTGGGGCGCATGAAGTATCGCACCAGTTACGGACAGAACGCTCTGCAACATTCCATCGAAGTCGGAACGATCGCAGGGATGATCGCCGAGGAAGTCGGCGCCGACGTGTTCGTCTGTAAAAAAGGCGGACTGTTCCACGACATTGGCAAAGCGGTCGACCACGACATGCAAGGCGCCCATCCAGAAATCGGCTACACCATCATGAAAAAGTTCGGCTTCTCCGAGGAGCTCTGCTATCAGTCGATCGCGCATCACGAAGACCGACCGCGCACCATCGAAGGCGCCGTGGTCAAAGCGGCGGACGCGATCAGTGGTGCTCGACCTGGTGCACGCAAAGCAAGTCTTGAGCAATTCATCCAACGCATGGAAGACTTGGAACGCACAGCAGGAAGCTTTGAAGGTGTGGAAAAAGTCTACGCGATCCAAGCCGGACGCGAGGTGCGCGTGTTCGTCCAGCCTGAAAAGATCGATGACCTCACGGCCTACCGTCTGGCTCGCGACGTGGCCAACAAAATCGAAGCCGAGCTTTCCTACCCGGGTGAAGTAAAAGTGACGGTCATCCGTGAGACACGCGTCATCGAATACGCGAAAT
>CAYWEU010000149.1:0-8467 GCA_964457395.1 uncultured Candidatus Peribacteria bacterium | reverse complement strand
AACCAGAAACAGTGCTGTGGCGATCAACGTGCTCCAGAGCAGCAGGACATTGATCAACCCTTCGAAGATGCGGGGAACCGTCGTGCTGACTCCGGTGTTGATGACAACCGGTGCGCCCGGAACGTACGCCCACGCAAGAGCCGGAAGCAAACAAAACGCCGAGAAAATGAGAAAGCGAAGTTTCGGTGACATCATAATATTATACCACATGAACGATACTTTTAAAAGTCATCGAAAGGCCGCAACGATACATAAAACCACTATACATTAGCCGTAGGCGCATCTTTGCAGCAAATCCACTCATCCCGTACACTGCTCACTCCATGTCCGACTTCGGTTTCCACGCACGATCGATTTACGACGATGAGTCACAGCAGCGCGAGCCGATTGCTGAAGCAGGAACATCGTCTGCTCTTCGCTCTCCGGTCTCTCTACCACATCTTCGTCGACAGAGACAAAAGCAAGCCATGCAGAAATTCTACGAACGTCTCGTGCGAAAGCGCACGCGCCGCGAGTGGGTACTGGCCGCAGGAAAGACACTAGGGGGAATCATCGGCCTCGGTATCGCGTTGTTGTTGCTGCTCTGGTTCACGCTGCCGGATATCAGCAACCCGGCCGCTCTGTACGCGTCGCAGAGCACGATCATTGTGGATCGTAACGATACAGAATTGTACCGGTTGTACTCGGAGCAAGATCGAACGCCCGTCCCCTCGGACCAGATCAGCAACTTCATCAAACAGGCGACGATCGCCATCGAAGACGAGCGGTTCTTCCAGCGGGGCTGCATCGATATGATCGGGTTCAGCAGAGCGGTGCTCAGTCAGCTATTGCCCAGTGGCGTGCTGGTAAAGTCAGGGGGCTCCACGCTGACGCGGCAGTTTGCCAAGAACGCGCTGGTCGGCGGCAAGCGCACGCCCATTCGCAAGCTCCGCGAGCTCATGCTCGCGTGCCAGCTGGAGAACCACTACGACAAAGACGAGTTGCTCGTGCTGTACCTCAACCGCATTCCGTACGGCCACAACGCGTACGGCATCGAGCAGGCGGCTCTCAACTACTTCAGCGCACATGCCAAAGACACCACACTCGCGCAAGCGGCGGTGTTGGCGGCACTCCCGCAACGCCCAAGTTACTTCAACCCGTATGGGCATAACATACGCACGCAGGTCTCCGACAAGATCAAGAAAGGCATCGACGCCAAAACCATCACGAACAGTAGTCAGATTCCCGATAGCGAGGTGACCATCGGTTTACTCGGCCAACGCATCGGCTCGGGATCGAACACCGTGTACGTCGGCGGACGCACGGATCAAGTGCTCAGGAACATGTTGGACCAACACATGATCTCGCAAGAGCAACTGGACAGCGCGACCAAAGAACTGCAATCTATGAAGTTCGCGCGCGCGCGCGAGGATATTCGCGCACCGCACTTCGTGCTGGATATCCAAAAGCAGGTGCAGGAAATTATGAAGATCGACGAGCGCATTCTGGAACAGGGCGGCTTTAAAGTGACGACAACACTCGACTGGAACCTGCAGCAAATCGCCGAAAAAATACTCTTGGCGCACAAAGACGATCTACTCAAGCGCTTTGGCGCGCACAACGCCTCGTTGATGTCGGTGTCCCCGACCACGCGCGAAGTGTTGGCGTACGTCGGCAATATCGATTTTTCGGATGAAGAGCACGAAGGAAAGATCGACATGGTCCGCTCGCCACGCCAGCCCGGGTCGAGCTTCAAGCCATTCGTCTACGCCACCGCGTTCGAAGCAGGCTACAACCCCGCGTCTCCCATCTACGACGTAGCGACGAAATTCGGCGAGGACCAGCCGCAGAACTTCGGCGGAGATTTCTGGGGGCTTATGACCATGCGCACGGCACTCGCCGGTTCGCGCAATATCCCTGCGATCAAGTCGTTCTTCCTGGCAGGCGGCGAGCAACCGGTGTTGCAGCTTGCCGCTCGACTGGGTGTGGTAACTCCGCAGGCCGAAAAAATAAAGCGCGTCGAGGCAGACCCACGCTTCGAGTACGGGTACCCGCTGGCCATCGGTGCGGCGGAAGTACCGCTGTACGAGATGGTCCAGGGGTATGCGGCATTCGCAGCCGGAGGAAAGGCGTTGCCGCCCGTGATGATCCTAAAAATCACCGACAAGGACGGCAACATCCGGTACCTGCACAAAGAAGAGAAGGCGCAACAGGTGCTCGATCAGCGCATCGCGGCGCAGATCACGTCCATCCTCAGCGATGTCTCGGCGCGCCCCAACGAGTACTGGCAGTCGATCTTGTCCGTACCCGGCTACCAGGCCGCCGCCAAGACCGGGACGAGCAACAAGTGTCTAGAGAAAAACGACAAGAGCGTGTGCAACGTCCGCAGACCCGAGAGCACGTGGACCATGGGCTACACGCCAAACCTGGTCACCGGTGTCTGGGTCGGCAACGCCACGAGTCAATCGCTGTTCGAGAAAGCCGACGGCCTGACGACCGCAGCGCCGCTCTGGAATGAATTCATGGGACAAGCGCACAAGAAATTGATAAAACCCGTGACCGCCTTTGCCCTGCCGCCGGACATCACGCAGCCGCTGGTGTCGAAGCTATCCGGACAACTCGCGTCCGAGTGCACGCCGGTTGAGCTGCGTCGCGCAGATTTGTTTCTGCAGGAGAACACACCGACACAGCAAGACCCGTCGTGCGTGCGCTTGATGGTCGACAGAGTCACGGGGCTGCTCAGCTCTCCACAGTGCCCCGAGGACGCGGCGCAAGAAGAGTCGTTCTTCGTGCCGAAGAGTGAGAAGCCCGAGCGCTGGCCGACATGGGAACAAGGCGTGCAAGAATGGGCAAGCAAGCAAATGGACATCTGGAGAGCGACCGAAGACCACTCGGGGTCGCTGCTGCCTCTGCCCTTGCCTCCGACCCAGTCGTGCGACCCGGCACTGACACCCGGCCGTCTGGACAAGCCGCTGCTCACGCTGCTCAAGCCGCAAGACGGCGGCAGCGTCCCGTACCCGGTGTTCAAGCCGCGCATCGATGTCCAAGTGGGTTCGGCCATCCGTCTGGTGGAGTACTTCGTCGACGACAAGCCCGTCGGCACGTTCACCGAGTCGCCGTTCGAGCGCATGGTTCGCGTTCCGCGTTCCATCGAGGAAAATGGCACGCATACGTTCAAAGTGAAACTCACCGATCAGTATTACAACATCGCGACAGCACAGGCATCGTTCCGGTTCGAGGCCGATCGCGGCGTGCCACGGGTAACGTTCTTGCGGCCTCAAGACGGCTCCGTTTACCCCTCCGGCAGCACGGTGAACATCGCCGTAGACGCTCAAGACGACGGAGGCATCGAGCGCTTGCAGTTTTACTTGGGTGACACGCTGCTCACGACTCGTCGCTCCGCTCCGTACGAACTGTCGTACGTGCTTAACGAACAGCCCGGCGTATACATGCTGCGTGCCATCGCTCGCGACAGCGCGGGCAACGAGAGCGAGGGCAGCGTGGAGATACGGGTGGCGTACTAAGTACTAGATCTTTTCACCCACGTTGGTATACCCCCTCCACAAGTTCGCAAGCATGCCGTCTCCCTTCATCAACGTCTCCGGCGAACCATGCTCGATGACTCTGCCCTGGTCCAGCACGTAGACCTCGTCGAAGAACTCCAGGAGGTGCAGTTTGTGGATGGATGACAGGATGCACCGATCGGCGAAGTGCTCCATGATGTTGCGGTAGATCTGCATTTCGTTCTGCGAATCCACCGAACTCGTAGGCTCGTCGAGCAGGATGATATCGCTGCCTGTGGTAAGCGTAGTCGAACCATGCTTAGCCGCGAAAAACCCGCGAGCCAATGCAAGGCGCTGCTTTTCTCCCCCGCTCAAGTTTACCCCCTTCTCCGCTGTGTTCGTCTGCAATCCTTTCGACAGCTTGGCGAGCACGCTGTCGAACGCGGCCAAGCGCACATCCTCCATGACTTCTTCGTTCGACTGATCGGTATCGAGCGTGATGTTGTACTCGATGGTGTTCTCGAAGATCTCCGGCTCCTGCGGGATGAGCGTCACGCATGACGCAACGTCTTTCAGCCCATGCATGAGGGGCTTGCCGTCGCACGAGAGAGTCACGCTGTCGGGGACTTGCAACCCCCGCAGTACGGCCATGAGCGTGGACTTGCCGCTGCCGCTCTCGCCCACCAGCGCGATTTTGGCAGTGCGCCGGAGCGTGATCGCAACGTCCTTCAAGTGATGCTCACGCTGCTGCTCGTCTTTGTAGACAAAATTCAAGTTCGAAATCTCCAAGCGTTGCCAATTGTCGGGCAAGCAACATGCCTCTCCGTACGCCGCCGGCTCAGCCTGCAGGATGCCATCGACGGATTTTAAGTCGGCATACTGCTGAACGGTCGTCGAATACTTCCAGGCAAACGTGTAGAACGCCGTGCCGATTTTTTGCAGATAGTCATAGAGCATGAAGAACGTCCCGGCGAGCGGGACAAGTCCCGCATGCAACGTGACATAGACATACCATGCGAGAACGACGGATGTCATCACCGCGATAATAAACGTCGCGAGAAACCACTTAAACTCATTGATCCGCACTTCTCGGCGAATAATCGGAAAATAGTGCGTCAAGCGCCTCAAGTGCTCAGACCGAGCCAAGTGCTCCAGACGCAGCGTGATGACGGTCGTGATATTCGTAACATAGTCATGGAGCGCGGACGCAACGAAATGCTCCTTTTCATTGACCTGGTCATAGAGCGGCAATAAAACACGATCGAAGAAAAAGACGAGTGTGCATGCGGCAACGCTTACGATAATTGCAAGAACAGCGGCAAATGGGAAAATGAATGCCAATACTACGATCGAAAAGAGCGGGCGCAGCAGCATTTCGATCAACTGGTACCCATTCTCGGAAAAATCAAAGAGTGCACGCGTAGCCTTACGCATACGATTGATGGTTTGTCCGGAATGATGATTTTTGTGCCACTGAACCGGCAGACTGACAACAATCGAAAAAAGATGGTCTGCAAACGCAGTGCGAATATGAAAAGCGCATTGACGTTCGAGTACTCGCGCCGGACCATGAAGCACCCAGTACCCTATTGCCAAAGCCACAAGCAAACCCAAATAGAATACTATTTTCATGAACGCCCCCTGCTCCTGTGCATTCTGTTGAATGGTATTGAGCAAGAGTCCGACCGTGTATGGCTCGAAGAGATACAGAATCCCTGTGAGGACAAACAACAAAACATACACGCATACTGTTTTCCGACGGTTGCCCGCGTATTTCCACATCGCCGATCCGAGCGCGAAGAAAGCGTTCATAGCTCTAAATAGTTGAAAACTATACTAAACATCGTAAACCGTCTTTCGCCAGCCAATTTTTCTGATGAAAACCGCACGGTTTTTTGCATCAAGACGATAAAACACCCGTACGGTATCGATGCGGAGCTTTAGGCATTGCGACAACTTTCCGCGAAGCGGTTCCCCGACAGCAGGAGCTATTTGCAAATGCCCTATGGCCCCAAGGACTTCCCGATGCAAACGAGGAGAGGAAATTTTCAGTTCACGCAAAAAAACCGAAGACTTTTTCGAAAGAAAGATTCTAAACATAATCCTCCATGCGGAACGGAATGAAATCTTTTTCGTTTTGTGCGAGGATTTCCTTGATAACTTCTGGACGGATTTCATGACCAACATCAGGATCGCCCTGCATGGCGTTCCACACGCGATCGGAGATAAGAAAAAAATCACCGTGTTTGCTGTGAATCCGAATCGGAACCACCGGTGGATTCTTCAGAAATTTATACAGAGACTTCCGGGCCTGTGCGGGAGAAATAGTTGGCATGGGTACAATATACAGTACCACATGTTGTACGTCAACTGATACTTGTTTTTTGTCTCGCATTGGTAGACACCTCAGATACATCGTCATCTTCTTCCAGCGCATCGATCAACGTTTCGACCTTGAGCATCGTCTGTGCATCCACTTCTACAGTCTGCTTCGGCATAAACTTGAGGCCAGCTGATTCGATGGAAAATCCATTCTTGCTGAGAAAATCTCTGACCACTGACCATTTCTCACTCGTCACCTGGACAGCATCGCCTTCCCAGACGATGTCATCTGCTCCTGCATCAATCAATTGCAATTCTAGATCATCTCGCAATTTTTCATTTTCAATTTTCAATTTTTCATTGCGCGCCGTCACGACCCCGGCGCGCTGGAACATCCACGTCACCGACCCACTCTCGGCAAACCGTCCGCCGTTTTTGCTGATGATCATCTTCACGTTGCTGAGCGTGCGATTTTTATTGTCCGTCAGGCACTCGATGATGAACGCCGAGCTTGCCCCGCGAAGCCCTTCGGGCGAAGTGGGGCCGCTCGGTCCGCCCCCCTCCGCTCCTACGGAGCTACGGAGGGGCAAGTACGCCTCGTAGGTAATCTCGGCCATCGCATCTCCCTTCAGTGCACCAGTGCCCTTTTGGATCGCCCTATCAATATTGGCATTGGGCACACTCTCGGCCTTCGCCGCGTCGATGAGCGAGCGCAGTCGTACGTTGGACAGAGGGTCTCCCCCACCCTCGCGCGCGGCAATCTCGATCAAACGCGCATACTTGGTGTACGCCTTCCCGCGCTTGGCATCCTGCGCGTCTTTACGCACGCGGATGTTAGCCCATTTGGAGTGACCAGACATAACAAAAGTATAGCGTCAATTGTCAGATTAAGGCGTTGATGCGCAGACATTCACAAAGATTGATAACATCGGTTTTGGTACTAGCTAACGGTACGAACGTCATCGGAATTCATTCCGTGTCGCGATCGATCGGCGGTAGTTTGCGCAGGATGCGCTCCATTGCCATGCGCGATTGCATAGCCGAATGAAGATCCTTTGTCTTTTTCTTATTATATTCCTCCAAAAAAGCCGTGCTTACGACTGCAGTTGGGCCCTCTGTGTGCATCATCTGCGCGAATCTCTCGAGAACATCACGATCGGCGTCATTCATGGTTTTCCCCATACTGTGATCTGGAAAAAAAATACGATCCGCCCCCTCTAATCAACCTATTTCCTGTACGCAAGCATTCCCAAAAACCTCGCCCTCTCGACTGCGTTCTTCAGCATCTTCTGGTGGCGCAAGCACAGACCGGAGTAGTACCGTTTGCGGATGTTGCCGAAGTAATCGATGTACGGCTTGAGCGTGGGATAGTCTTTGTAATCCAAGTACGTGACATTCGCGCGGTCAAATGGACACGTTTTCTTGGCAACTTGTTTCTTCTGCTGTTTCTGCCTCTGCTGCTTTGCTTGAGGATTGAGTGCCATGGGAGTGAGAAATAAAGGGATAAGGACGCGGCGTAGTCTCGTCCCGCAACTGCGGGACGGACGAAGCCGGTCAGAATTTCAAATCTTCATCGGAGATAAGCTTGTCGAGTGTTGCGTCCAGCTTCTCTTTCTCCATCTTCTGCATCGGCGCCTTCGCTACCTTCGGCTCTCGCAGGAGACGATCGGTCTTGCGCTTGGCCTGCAGAGCAACTTTCTCTGTGAGTTTCTCCTCTTTCTGGCGCGTGCGCACCTGCGCGACCGTCTCGCGGGTTTTCAGCCAATCTTGGTAACGCTCCTCGTAGCTGACAGCCTCGTAGCCCTTGGGCGGGATGATGATCATGTGGCGCAGCACGCCCTTCTCTAAACGCAACGAGTTATCGATGTCGCGGATTTTGGAGGGGTCGATTTCGTAGTAATACATGACGAACTTCGCCTCGCCAAAACCACCGATCTTAAACGCGAGCCCGCGCTTGGTCCACGGGTCTTTAAAGAGCAACACGGCCTTGGCCTCGGTGAACATGGCTTCGACATTCGCCAACAGCTCCTTCTCGGCTTTCTGGTCCAGGTCGGGCTGGTACATCAGCGCGAGTTCGTACACACGTACGTCTTCCGATGATGGCATGAGTTTGACCATATGATTCTTGGGTAGAAACCCACTCTGAGCCTGTCGAATGAGTGGGGAAGCCCGTCTGGCGTATCGCGGCGAAGTCCGAAGACGAAGCCGGAGTAGCTGGAGGGGGAATCAAGTAGACGCGTACTGTAGAGAGACAACCAAGCAGAGTCAATATCCCACTGACCATGAGCATGCGACGGCACGGAAAGAATTCTCTGTACAAACCTCTTGACGCCCGAAAAACGATTGATAGAATGATCCGGCTGTGAGTACGCCGTATTCTTCGTAACGGCTTGATCGTCTCTTTCGGTTGAAGGAGCTTGAACTCGCAGACTGCATGCTCCTTCGATCCACAGCTCAAATAGGAATTATGTCCTCCTGACCTCAGGTAGATCCTTGAATGGATCGCCCTGAGCGAAGTCGAAGGGCACAGCTTTCTATGAGCTAAGGAGCCGCTTCTTCACCCCTCGACTCGCCTAACGGCTCGCTCGGGGTGAATGAACTTCGTTCATTCACAGCATCGTGTAGCAGAGAAACGTCTATAATATTCTTGTAATATTAAAGAG
>CAYWEU010000148.1:0-1915 GCA_964457395.1 uncultured Candidatus Peribacteria bacterium | reverse complement strand
TGCATTGCGAGTTGGTTTATCGAACGCCATGGATGCCTCTGTGGTCTAGCGAAAGTCTATCGTTAGCTTGCGGCGCAAGCGTGCTTGCGCCGTCAGTCGCTCCAACTCGCGCACCAGTTTGTCGAACGAGCCGGATTTCTGCCGCATATACATGCGGAACGTGATGCCTTGGGCAAATTCCTTCTGGTCCGCTGTTGGTGAATATGCGCGACCCATGAGCTGTGTCATGAGACCCTTACAGTCTCGTGGGCTTTCTACGTCCAGATCAGCCGGCAGATATGCTGCGTATGGCAGCAGCTTTTTCGCCCGCAGCCGGCGATATCCGGCCATAAACCACGACTCGAACTCGCGGTTTGTGACCACAACACCCACAGGAATGTGCGGCATCACGCCTATCGCCCGTTCAAGCAGCTCTGGACCAAGCGGCTGGTACGGATAGCGTGTCTTGCGGTCATGGCACTCATCATCAGCGTCGAGGATCACCAGGATAGCGTCCGGGCGGCTTCCTGCAGCCAATCGGACGTAGTATTCAATCCCAAGCTGACGTTCGCGGTCATAGGGCGCCAGCAAGGCATTGGCGCCAGGAGTGCGCACAGCTTTGTCCAACGCACGAAAGTTCGTAAAGCGTCGAAATCGGAACCAGTTATTCAAGAGTGCCGGCACGGCTTCCACTTCGCCATGGCCTTCGACCACAGGGGCAATCAGGTATTCATGACGCAACATCTGGCGTCACATCAAAGATGTCACCTGCCACCGTTTTTGGTTGCTCTTCAGTCCACAGAGCATTTGACCGAAGCAGCCTTCCTACAGTCTCAGGTGGGACCAAAAGCTCGCGAGCCCCTTCGCCCACATGAAAAACAAAACTCCGATCGTCCTGCCAATCGACGATACGTACGTTCTCCGCGTTCACCGCATCGTGCGACAACGCATCAGTGCTATGTGACGAGAGAATAACCTGACAGCGTTCCTTACTGGAGACGTTGGCGGCATCCATCAGCGCCGATAGCGCTGCGGTGTGGATAGATGCTTCGATCTCGTTCACGAACACCAGCGACGGAATAGGCTGCTGCCGCAGAGCGACAAGTACTCCGAGGCTGTGCAGTGTGCCGTGTGACATGTCCGATGCGACAAAACGGCTCTCCTGCTTGCCGGTTTGCTGGAAAAAAGTCACAATGCGACGACCGGCAGACGCACTCGCCTGGATTTTAGTGATGCCCCGGGTTACTGATGTAAGATGGCGCATGATCCAGTCCATCTCGGACTTATCGTCATCCAACCGTCGCAACACGTCCCCTATGTTTGAGCCATCCCGTACAAGCGCCTGTTGACTCCCGATACGTGGCTCTGATTGCATGTCTTGCGGAGAGAAACTGTACACCAGCAGGTGTGCTAACACGTCAAGGGTCATCTTCCACACCTCTTCGTGCTCAGCCACAAGCGGCAGCACCAGCGACTCTCGACCCACACTGGGCCGCGCACCGCGTATTTGCGACTTGAAGTCACGACCCTCACGGGAAAACGAGAACGATTCCTTTGGGTATGTCTTGAGGATTTCTCGTTTTACCTGGTATCCCGAACGGCTACGAAACGGGGCAAGCGTGAAGCCATACAGGACATGCGTGACGGGGAGTGCAATATCGATGGCAATTTCGATATCAGCATTGCTGTGCCGTTGGCTACTTGGCCGGTGCACAATACTGTTGATCCCCCCACGCCGCTCGAGCGCCGTGAGCACCGAATGCATTACAGCGTCTTGCAAAAAGTCGAACGCTTCCATCAGCGTTGACTTTCCTGAGCCGTTTCGGCCGACAACGACAGTCAAATCGTTGAGAATCAGCCGTGCATTCTCAAAGGCACGGAATCGCCGCAGGCGGAGTTCGCGGATACGTGGTCGCATGGTCTTGGCTTCGTTAAG
>CAYWEU010000147.1:0-3451 GCA_964457395.1 uncultured Candidatus Peribacteria bacterium | reverse complement strand
TATGCCTATGCCATCGACCGCGTTTCCGTTGGGAGTCAGGTAGTGCGCGATGGTCAGCTTGAGCAGCTCGCCTGTCGTGAATGTGACAACCTGCTGCACGCTGCCCTTGCCGAACGTCTGCGTGCCAACGATGGTCGCGCGCTTGTGGTCTTGCAGCGCTCCGGCAACGATCTCGGACGCACTCGCTGAACCTTTGTTGACCAACACAACGACTTTTGTGTCCTCATGCACCGTCGGCTCGTCTTCCGTTTTCTCGATGTTCGTCTCGTGCTTGGTATTCACCTTGGCAACGACGCTGCCCTTTGGCAAGAAGTTGCTGACGACGATGTCGGCGGCAGAGAGTAGTCCTCCTGGGTTGTTGCGCAGGTCCAAAATGATACCGCGCGGGTTTTGCTTCTGGATATCCGCGAAGATCGTGCGGATTTTCTGCTGCGTCGTCTCGCCGAATTGCAACAGCTCGACGACTGCGATACTCCCCTGCCAAGACGTTCGGACTTCGGGGATCGACACGACGTCGCGCTGAATGTTGAGCGTCATCTCGGACCCGTTGCGCCGGATCTTGAGGGCAACAAACGTGCCTTTCTGTCCGCGGATAAACCCGACGGCTTGGTCGAGCGAGAGGCCGGCAAATGATTTGCCGTCTGCGGCGAGCAGCTCGTCGCCCGCCATCAGACCTGCGCGATCCGCCGGAGACCCTGGGATCGGCGCGACAACCGTGATCACGCCGCTTTTGTCCTCGATGTGCGCGCCGATGCCGCTGATCTCTCCCTTGAATTGATCTTGGAATTCACTCGCGCCAAGCGGTCGGAAGAACGTGCTATACGGGTCACCCAAGGACTTTACCAACGCATCAATCGTTTTGTAAGCGACTTCTTCGTCCGAGAGCGACTCGCTCTTCAAGTAATCCCGCTGAATGATCTGCCACACGGTTTCCATTAGCTCTTGGCGCGGCAAGACACTGCGAGGTGCTGTCCCCTTTACGGTGATGGTCAGTTGCTGTGTGAGGGGTGACTGATTCGATGCAGCGTGCAACAGAGACAGAGCCTCGACCCCGGTCAACAGCTGGTTGAGACCGAACATGGTGGCGCTCGTGGGAACCATCCACTTGTACTCGATCGCGTTGGCCACCGCTTGCTTCTGCGACGTACTCTTGACGTCTTTGTAGGCAGAGACATCCACCTGCGACTGGCTCTTGGTCAGAGCCGTTAACACCTCGAGCGCTTCGCCCCGCGTGACGTTTTTGTTGAGCGGATACGTTTTGCTCGAGCCGAAGATCGCCGTCAGTGCCCCGCGTTCCTGCGCCGCGCACATCGTCGGTTTCAGCCCACGCGGAACGCGCTGATACGGCAGCGTGCAGGTATCCAGCTTTGGCAGTTGCAGTGCGGCAAACGACCAACTCAAGAAATTCGCGCGCGAAACGGTCTGCGCCGAGACATCGACGACGTCACTGATCTGCGCAGCGTAGGCTGGCAGCGGACCGACGGCGATAACAGCAAAAACAAGGGCGGCTAGAAAACGGCGCAGTGACATAGTACGGAGTACGGAAAGTTTCCGTATCCTACTGGCACCGCTCTCAACTGACAAATGTTTGGCTCTCCATTATCGCACCGTACTCCTTCATGTCTTCTTTGCGTGCGAACAGGTACAACAGAAGCCAGCAACCTCCAACCACGTACACGATGGCCGGGACCATGGTCAGCGAGATGTCTTGTAAGAACGACGTCGGCGCGAGATGCAGCAACGCTCCTATGGTCCTGGGATTGCCCGGCAGAATCTCGGGCAAACTGACGATAAAGTCAAAAATCCCGTGAATAACGATGGCAGCCACCAACCCTTGGGCGATCTTGTAGCGCGAGTAAATGACTTCGGCTTTCAGACGCAGGGTTCGGTGCAGCCACTGCAGCACCGGGTGCACGTTGCCCTTGGCAAATTGATCACGCAGCAGAGGCGAAGAGAAGAACGCCAGACCGAAGAAGTACCCCAGCACACCCGTTGACAGAATGTGTACCATGATCGTGAGCACCGAGCGACCGATGACGTTGGCGATAAAAGACGCCCACTGCGGGCCACCCGCAGCCAGAAGATAGTTCTGCACAAACCCGACGAAATACACGGGGTTGACGAGATTTTCCGCAAACGCAAACCCGATGGCCACGACGATGGCCAACTGCAATGTGTCATCGATCGATCGGAAGAACTGAGTGGCACCGTGACGCAACACCCAGAACTTGCTGACTTCCTCGATGAACCCGACAATCAAGTAGGTTAGAAGGGTGCCAAGCACCGCGGCAGGCACTGTGCCGACACCGGTGAACGCGGTTCCGGTTACAAACTGCTGTGCTGCGGAGCCAAAGCTGACTGGCACGATTTTGAAGACGAAGAAGTTGAGTTCTATGCCGCGGTTCATCAACTCGTGATAAAAGAGAATGGGCACGGTCGACAGCATGCCTGCGAACAGCGCCAGGAGGACGACGCTGATTCTCTGACGATGGTACGACAGGAACAGCTTGCACCAGATGATGACGGGGACGAAGGCGCATATCGCGGCGATGCCAGTTGCCAGCAATTCATCCGGCGTTTTGTGACGCAGGATGGCATACGCGATCCAGAACACAAATGTCCCGAGAACAGTTGCCTTGATGTTCGCGTTCCAGGGGCCGAACAGAAACTTCCAGCCCACGACCACGCACACGACGCCAAGCGCCATGATGAACGGGTCTTGCTGCACACCGGTTTCGAACAGCGCACGTTTGAAGCCGATGAGGATCCATGTCACAACCGTACCGAGCACGAACGCGAAGAAATACTCATAACGATCTTTGCCTCCTTTCCAGCGCCACTGATCGAATGCGCCGAAACCGACGATGAGCAAGAAAGCGATGACAGTGCGTTTCGTCGCGTTCGATTGCACGAGATTCGCCAGAGCTCCGCCTTGGCCGAATGTCAGCGACAAGCCAATAAGTACCGCCGTGATAGCAACGCCGATGGCAATCGCACTGACCGTAGGCAGGTACGGGTGCTTTTTTTCGACATCCGCAAGCGACTCGTTTTCGACAGACGAGATGTTCAGCACGCCCGTCCACACGCGCACGAGCACGACCGCGATGACGATCAGACCGATGGCAACGAGTATGTGCATGGATGTTGATATAATCTGGTCATTGTAACACAAGTTGAATACTTGGGCAATTTTATTCGGTGGAAAGAAATCGAGGAAATCGACGACTTCGAGGAAATCGAAGAACACTCCTCGATTTCCCTGCCTACCGGCAGGCAGGTTTGATTTCCTCGATTTCCTCATCGTGTTTTCCTTACTCAGTCACTCAGATTTGCGACAATCTCGGCAGGGGTGAGGAAACCCAGTCCAAGATGGATACGCTCGGTATTGTAGTGAAGAAGATATTGCTGGTACCAGAGATTCAATTCCGCGAGATCTGACGGTGGATGCGGC
>CAYWEU010000146.1:0-8454 GCA_964457395.1 uncultured Candidatus Peribacteria bacterium | reverse complement strand
GCCGCTCTTGGCGTACCGGAAGCTCAAGAAGCATGGCAAGAACTGATTGATAGTGAGAAAAATATCGGTCTTCTAAGACAATCCGACAGATCCATGGAAAAGTTTAATCGTCTGCATAAAAGTCGGAAGGAAGCAGATCCTCTATATGCCATACACACTGAAATGCAGAGCACATATCACACTCTGTGGTCTGCGATTCGGGAGGATCGGCCAGAGTTATCTCAAAAAATACTAGCGGCAAGCAAAAAGAAGTAGCTATTGCGCTTCCTTCTTCTTCCACCCGCCCCTCCCCTTCCACTTACTGGGCCCGGCTTCGCGCTTTTTCTTGAGCATCGCCACTGCTTCATCGAGCGTGATGGTCTTGGGGTCGTGTTTCTTGCCCATCGAGACGTTGGTCTTGCCGTCGGTCAGGTACGGGCCATAGCGGCCGTCTTTGATCAAAATCTCGCCTTTAGACTCGGGGTCCACGCCCATCACGCGCAGCGGGCCTGCGGTTTTGCGCTCGCCTGCTTGTGTGATCAGCAGCAGCGCCATCGCCTCATCAACCGTGAACGGATGCGTCTCTTTGGGCACTGTTACGGTGACATCGCCGGCCTTTAAGTACGGACCGAATCGTCCTATGTGTAACAGTATCGCTTCGCCAGCTTTTGTTTTGCCCAATGTGCGTGGAAAACTGAGGAGTGCTTTGGCTTCTTCGAACGTCACGGTGTCCGCATGCATACCCTTGAAGAGCGACGCGGCTTTCGGCTTGGCCTTTTTGCCCTTCTCTTTGTCCCACAGCCCCAGCTGCACGTACGCGCCAAATCTGCCGGTGCGTACGACGACGGGCAGCCCTGTTTCCGGGTCGTCGCCGAGCATCCTGTCTTTCATCACTTCTTCTTTCTTGATTTCCTTGGTCTTGCGCTCGACTAACGCATGGAAGGGGCCATAAAAATCGCGCAAGTACGGTACCCAATCCACGTCGCCTTCGGCGATGTCATCCAGCTTTTGCTCCATGCGAGCGGTGAACTGCAAGTCCGTCACGTCCGGAAAGTGCTCCGTCAGCAGGTCTGTCACGGTAAACGCGATGTCTTCCGGTGCCAGCTGCTTGCCTTCTTTTTTCACGTATCCGCGCTGTTGGATGGTCGAGATCGTCGGAGCGTAGGTGCTGGGTCTGCCAATGCCTTCTTCCTCGAGTTTCTTGACCAAGCTGGCTTCTGTGTAGCGTGGCGGCGGTTTGGTAAAGTGTTGTTCGGGTGTCACGCTCTCGCAGTCCAGCGCCTCGCCTTGTGTCAGCTCGGGCAAGAATTTCTCGCCATCGGCCTCCCCTGCTTCGTGGTCCTTGCGCACCTGCTCCTCGTCTTTGTCTTCGAAATACACGCGCAAAAATCCATCGAACGTAATCGTCTGTCCCGTCGCGCGGAACATGTAGACAACACCGCTTTTGCCCTTGGTCTCGATGTCCGCACCCACACGCTTGATCTCTGCCTCGGCCATCTGGGTCGCGATCGTGCGGTTCCAGATGAGCGAGTACAACTTCATCTGCTGATCATCCAGCACATCATGCAGCGATGCCGGTGTGCGTTCCAGCTCTGTGGGCCGTATCGCTTCGTGCGCTTCCTGTGCTCCTTTGGACTTCGTCTTGTACTTGCGCGGCTGGGGCAAGATGTACTCACGCCCGTAGAGTTTTTCTATTGTCATTTTGGCGTCAACGAGCGCCTTCTCGCTCAAATTCACAGAGTCCGTGCGCATGTAGGTGATCAGACCGGAGCTACCCTGCCCTTTGCCCAAACTCACGCCTTCATAGAGCTGCTGAGCGACAACCATCGTCTGTTTCACAGAAAACCCTAACTTACGAGCGGCCTCTTGTTGCAGCGTTGATGTAGTGAACGGCGGAGGCGGAGTTTTTTTGATCTCCTTCGTATCGATGGTCTTCACTGCAAACGGCGCACCTTCTATATCGTTGACCACAGTCGTCGCTTCTTCCGTTGTCGTCGGCACGAACTTCTCGCCGTTTTTCTCTTTGAAGTCTGCAGTAAACTGTTCTCCAGAATTTTTCTTGAGCGACGCTGCGATTGTCCAGTATTCATCGGACTTGAACGCGCGGATCTCGCGCTCACGGTCAACAATCAAGCGCACAGCTACCGACTGCACGCGACCTGCTGACAGTCCGCGGTACACTTTTTTCCAGAGGAACGGCGACAGTGTGTAGCCGACCAGCCGGTCCAGCACGCGGCGTGCTTGCTGTGCGTGCACCAATTTCATGTCGATCGTGCGGGGGTGATCGATCGCTGCCTTGATGGCTGTCTCGGTGATCTCGTGGAACACGATGCGCTTAGTTTTTTCGGGATTCTTCACCTTGAGCGCCTTCAATAAATGCCATCCTATAGCCTCTCCCTCACGGTCTTCATCGGTTGCGATCCACAGCGTGTCGACCTCTTTCATGGCCTTCTGCAAGTTCTTCACCGTCGTCGCTTTTTCCTCGGGGATGATGTACGTCGGCTCGAAATCATGGTCGACGTCGATGCCCAGCTCCTTCGTGGGCAGATCTCTAATGTGTCCCATGCTCGATTCTACGATGTACCCTTTACCGAGAAATCGCTTGATGGTTTTGGCTTTGGTCGGGCTTTCGACAATAACAAGGTGTGTGGGCATGCGAGAGTGCACCTTAGGGTGACAGCGCGGGTGTTGTCAAAAAGTTTTCATGGGTGGGCAGTGGATAGTGAAGAGTGAGGAGTGCGCAAGCGAGTCCGAAAAACATTGACTATTCCTCATTTACTCTTACAACGCATAAATTTTCACGTGATGGAAAATTTCTGTGTTCATTATTATTCTGGCTTCCAGAAGCCATTTCTACGGAACAATCACGACTATTCGCATTTTGCAAGTAATTTTTGGCTTGCTACAGCGGTTTTAGGCGATACAATGCAGCCTGTTCTTATCATTTTCCCCTGACGATCCATGTCAAAGCAAGAACTCATCGCAGCGATCGCTGATGCCTCCGGCATTACGAAGCGCGCCGCCTCCGATTCTCTCGAGGCTCTGATCTCCACTGTTACCAAGGAGCTCAAGAAGGGTCACAACGTGACCATCACTGGTTTCGGCACATTCCGAATCAGCAAGCGCCAGGCACGCACGGGCGTCAACCCGCGCAATCCTACGCAGAAGATCAGCATCCCAGCCATGAAGGTCCCATCCTTCAAGGCCGGCAAGACGCTCAAGGACGCCGTTCGCTAATTGCGATCGCATTGCCTGTAAGAAAGAGCCTCCGTAACCCGGAGGCTCTTTTTATATCGTTCCAATCGATCACATCCGGTTTGTCCGATACCACGCTTCGAGTTATCATGCCGCCATATGGACACGATGATCGTCGACACGCTCGGCAAGCTCTTAACACTCCTCGGGATTCCCTTCGAGACCATAAACGTCACGAAGGATGGCGAGGTCACGCGTGTGGAAGTCGTCTGCAACGAAGCCAGCCGACTCATCGGTTGGCATGGCGAAACGCTCAATGCCGTGCAGCATCTGCTGAAGTCGATTCTCCGCACGAGCCAAAAGCTCGAACGCGCGCCGTTCATCGTGCTCGATGTCGACGGCTATCGCCTGATGCAAGAAGACAAGGTCAAGAAGATTGCCGAGGCCAAGGCCGACTTCGTGCGCCGCACAGGTGCGCGAGTCACGCTTGCTCCCATGAGTCCGTACTTCCGCCGCGTCGTGCACACGCATGTGGCGTCCAAGCCCGAGCTGGCCGACTTGGTGACCGAGAGCATCGGCGAGGGCGATTATCGACAAGTGGTCATCCGCCTCAAAAATGGCGGCAGCCCGGCTGCAGGTCCGAGCACAGTCAGCGAAGAGCTGTCCCCCGTCATGGCGCCGGGTGATGATGGGCTAGAAAACTTAGATGTGTGATATGCCTGCTCTAGTATTTTTTTTCGCGTAGTTGCTCGTAGAGCTCTTTTTCCTCGCGACTCAATTTCTTCGGTATCTCGATCTCCACTGTCACATAGTGATCTCCATGTCGTCCGCTGCTGAGCACCGGCATGCCTTTGCCTTTGATGCGCAAAATTTGGTTTGGCTGCGTTCCGGCTGGCACCTGCAGTTCTACAGGCCCGTGCACGGTCTCCACTGTGGCAGTGTTACCTAAAGTCGCGTCGACGACAGACAGTATGAGTGTCGTGTAGATGTCATCTTGCTCTCTGCGAAATCGTGGGTCGTCTTGCACGCGTATACGCACAAATAAATCTCCTGCTTCGCTGCCTTGCTTGCCCGCCTCTCCCTCGCCGGTAACGCGCAGAGATTGGCCGCTATCGATACCTGCAGGGATGTGCACCTTTACCGTTTTTTTGTCCTGCACGCGGCCTTCGCCCGTACACGTTTTGCAGGGCTTCTTTGGCACCTTCCCGGAGCCCTTGCATGTGTCGCAGAGCATGGCTTGTTGGATGGTTCCAAACAGCGACCGTGTCGCTCGCATCACTTGTCCCGTGCCCGAGCATGTCGTGCATGTGATGAGTGCCGACCCCGCCTCGCCTCCGGTGCCGTCGCACGCCTGGCAGCGCACCCAGGTACGGAATGTCATCTCTCGATCGATCCCCCGCACTGCGTCTGTAAATGGCACCGTCAGTTCGATCTCCACGTCTCTGCCGCGCGTGTCGGGCTTGCGTGCTCGCCGGCCTGTTCCCCCTCCAAAGAAACTCTCGAAGATATCCCCGAAGCCCTCCATGTTGGCGCCATTGAAGTCAAATCCGAACCCTCCGGTACCCGCTCCCCCACCCCCACCTCCTCGAAACGGACCATCGGCAGAGCCGAACTGATCGTAGGTTTGTTTCTTCTTCGCATCGCTCAGCACTTCGTACGCTTCGTTCACTTCCTTGAACTTCGCTTCTGCATCCTTCTTTACTTGCCCTGAGCCTGTCGAAGGGTGTTTGTCGGGGTGCAGCTCGCGGCTGAGCTTACGGTACGCTTGTTTGATCTCGTGCTCGGAGGCCGAGCGACTGACACCGAGGATGGAATAAAAATCTTTCGCCATGCGGGCTATAGAGTAGTGGGAGGAAGGGAAAGCGGAAAGAGTACCGGGAAGAAATCCCTTTCTCCGACTCATGAAAACCTTCCCACCAGTCCAGATCTACGGTATACTACTACGATGCCCTCAAACCCATACATACTCCACGCTTTCAAGTACGCCATGGGCACGCTGTTGGTGCTTGGCGTAGGTTTTGCAATCACCGCGGTCTTGAGCAATGCGCAGGGCAACACGTTGCAAGGGCGCTTAGTCAGCCCTCAGCAGCGCGGCATCACGCCGACGATCAACGTGACTGCAGAGGACATTGCCGCAGGAGGCGTGGTACTGCCCCCTGATACGCACATCATCCTCAGCATTCCGGCCAATGCTCCGCCGACACTTGCCGAGACGTTTTTGGGCGGCACAGACATCGTCGACGTCGTGCGCGCATGGATGTACTGCTACAGCGGCAACGAGCAGAACAACAAGAAACAAGGCAAAACCGGCAGACAGCTGTATGACGGTCGCTTCTACTACACACCTGCCGAGCTGCGGGTTCAGAACAAGCAGCCAGAAGTTTCGGACGATCTTCTGTCTCTGCGCGAGCGCGCCGCGGACTCCACGTCGCAGACGCATATCGGCAACGAGATGGCAACGCTACAGCCCGGTCAGACGTGCTACGTGATGGTCGATGGTATAACGCTCGGGCAGGTCAGTGGCGGGGGCATCTACGCGAGTCTAGATCGCGATGGCGATGCACTGCCCGACAAGCGCGAGACGGCTATCGATACCGACCCGTCCAACGCCGATACGGATGGCGATGGCATCAGCGATGGAAACGAAGTGATGCGGACGAAAACCGATCCGATACTGTCGGACACCGACAGAGACGGCTTGTCTGATCTGTGCGAAGACGTGAACGCCAATGGCCTGATCGATGCGGACGAAACCAGCCCCAAGAGCGCAGATACCGATCACGATGGTCTGTGCGATGGCCCCCTGGAGACCGGCACAGACATCGCAGGCAAATCGAGCGGTTGCCCCGAACCTCGTCGCAGCGAGTGCACAGTGCAGACCGACAACGGTGTGTTAGTACAGCGCGACTGCTTTGAGCGAGTCACCACCCCCGTCGCCAGTGAAAACTTACAAGGTCTCTGCGGAGGCTGGGACACGCGCGAGCTGGACCCAAGTACTGGCGAAACAAATCCGACAAAGACAGAGACGTACCCGGGGATGACGGACTTTCAGGTGAAGCTGAATGCGTTATGAGGAAATCGAGGACTTCGAGGAAATCGAAGAAATCGACGAGACTCCTCGATTTCTTCTCAATATTCGTCGATTTCCTTTCTCAGACAAATGTAAAACCAGTCACTAGATTTAGCGAATAATCCCATTCTATGCTATAATAATACGATGTCTCCAAAAATTTCCATCGCTCTCGGCGTTCTTGCGTTACTGATTCCAGCGACTGCATTGGCCTACGGCCTTCCTGCCGATGTGTTTGGCACCGGCGATCCTGCGTATGTGCAGCCGCCACCTACCCCGCGCGAAGCCGCAGAAGTGGTTCGTTTGCGAGAAGCAGCTATTGCCCAAAGTCGTAAAGATCAACAGCTCAAAGCCGCCGCAGCTGCCGCTCCCCCACCGGAGCCCACACTGTCGTCCAGCACTGCTCCCAAAGTCGACCGTTCTACCGACGAGTACCAGTACCAACTGCGTCAGCAACGCCTGGAGAACAGCAGTCAGAATACCGTCATCGTCATCGACAACTCAGGCAAGGTGCTCCACAGCGGCGCTCCTTTTATAGCTGCAACAGGACCGCAGAGTATCGTTGCGATTGTTCTTGTGCTACTTGCGACGGTGGGGACACTAGTGGGGGTGTGGAGACGAACATAACTATTGTTTCCCTGCAGCGGAGGTTCGTAACCTCCGCGGAAAATATCGATTTTCCGCTACGGGTGTATTACAACGCTGGCTTCCTCGTATGCCAATCCGTCGCGCACTGGTACGCGTGGGCCGCTGACAAAATCGTCGCTTCGCCCCACTGCGGGCCCATAATTTGCATGCCGATAGGCAATGCAGGAGTTTTTCCCTGCGGTGTCGAAAACCCGCATTGCACCGACAGAGCGGGGATACCTGCCATCACTTGCCCATCCATAAACACGTCCTCCAAGTACATGGCAACCGGGTCGTCGGTGTGTGCTCCGATCTTGAAGGCCGGAGTGGGGGAGACGGGAGAGAGGATAATATCCACCTCCGCGAAGGCCTTCGTGAAGTCCTGGCAAATAAGCGTGCGGACTTTCTGGGCGCGCAGGTAATACGCATCGTAATAGCCCGAGGACAAGGCATACGTACCGATCATGATGCGTCGGCGCACCTCCGGCCCGAAGCCCTCCGAGCGCACAGTTCTGTAATAGTCATTGAGATCAGAGGGGTTCTTTGTGGTGTGCCCGAAGCGAATGCCGTCATACCGCGCCATGTTCGAACTCACTTCGCACGGACACAAGACGTAATACGTGGCCAGTGCATATTTCGTATGCGGTAAACTGATCTCCTTCAGAGTAGCCCCAAGCGATTGGAGGACCTTCGACGCCTCTCGAACAGCCCCCTCCACATCCTCATTCATGCCCTCGATGAAGTACTCCTTGGGTATCCCTACCCGCAGGCCCTTCACATCCTTCTTCAGCAATGCCGGGTAGTCTGGTACCGCAGTTGCCGATGTCGTGGCGTCCATGGCATCTTTCCCCGCGATGGCCTTCAAGACGATCGCCATGTCCTCGACGGTTTTGCAGATGGGCCCTATGGTATCCAGAGAACTCGCCATACTCATCACGCCGTACCTGCTCGTGCGCCCGTAGGTGGGCCGTATGCCCGTACAGTTGCAAAACCCCGCAGGCTGACGGATAGATCCGCCGGTATCGGTGCCCAAGGCAAATAAGCACTCATCTGCGGCCACTCCAGCAGCGGAGCCTCCAGAGGAGCCTCCGGCGACGCGCGAAATATCCCATGGACAAGAGGTTGGACCATAGCAGGAGGTCTCCGTGGAGGCACCCATGGTGAACTCATCCGTATTACTTTTACCGATGCTGATCGCCTGTGCCATATTCAGCCGCTTCGTGGTCGTAGAATCGAACGTGGGAGAGAAGTTCCGCAGCATGTTAGAACAGGCGGTCGTCGGAACGCCTTTTTCGCAGAAGACATCTTTGGTTAGGTAAGGGATTCCCGACAGGGGACTGGCAAAGTCACCGACTGCATCGACTCTTTTGGCTTCTTTTAGGGCTCGGTCACCATCGAGGTGCACAATGGCATGTAGCTGCTTCTCCACAGACTCAATACGCTCCAAGCACGATTGCATCAGTTCTGTTGCGGAAATCTCTTTCCGCCTCAACTTGTCATGTGCCTGTGCGATGGTGAGTGCTGAGAGCAGGGGAGTCGAAGAAATGGCTACGGTAAGGGCTCCAAAAATTATCCGTGTGCCG
>CAYWEU010000145.1:0-20529 GCA_964457395.1 uncultured Candidatus Peribacteria bacterium | reverse complement strand
TGACAGTAGTTCTGGAAAAATTGGCATTGTTGTTGATGTAGACGATAGACAATCCGCCTTCATTCTCTCCCTACTGACAAGCCCTTTCCTCTCTGAAGTCCTTCACGAAGGCTGGTGCGGAGGGTAGGGTGAAGGCTATGGAAACCTCTATGCTTACTATCGCCGAGGCCGCCGAGAAAACCGGCCGCTCCGGCAGTACTATCCGCCGCATTATCCACACGATAACCGAGGCTTCGTCGCATCCAGACCGTACTGGCATCGTGCCAACGGTGAAGCAAGTCGAGGCGTTCAAGAAAAAAGGTGAGAATTTCACCTGGAAAATCCGAGAAGACTTGTTGATGAAGCATACGGAAAGAGCCCTGAAAGAAGCGAAAAAACCGTCAACAGGGCGCGAGGAAATCGTCTACATGCTTCAGCGAGAGCTGACGCTAAAAAATCAGCAGATCGAAAAGCAGTTCGAGGTCATTCAGTCCTTAAATGAGCGTATTCGCGAGGGCAACATCCTCATGGGCTCTCTGCAGCAACATTTAGCCTTGCCACAGGCCGCTGCGGCCAAGACTCCGGCGGCAGCTGCAGCGGCCGCTCCGTCTTCCGCAAAGCCCTCCGCGACGGCATCCGCAAAAAGGAAGCACAAAGGATTTTTTCACTGGTTGCGAGGGTAACCATTGTTCTCTTTGTCATCGGATGAGAGCTTCGTTCACAGCTGATCGATGCGGGTCTGCAATGCTTGGACTTCTCTCCCCTCATCCTCCCGTGCTCAGTATCGCCAACACTTGCAGTGCAACGGGGTGTTGCGGAGAAAGCGCGAGCGCCTGCTGCGCACTCTTTCGAGCTGCCTCATCATTATTTTGGAGCAAATACACCGCTGCCAGGTTTGCATGCGCATCGGCGTAGGGCGGGTCGAGCGAAAGAGCGTTTAGAAATGCTTGCTGGGCTTCAGCCAATTTTTTCTGACGTTGATACGCAATGCCCAAATTAAAATGCACTTGCTTGAGTAGCGGATGAATGGCGATGGCTTGTTCGTACTGTGCCTGCGCATCCGCGAAGCGTTCTTTTTGCAGATACAACCCTCCCAAATTATTATGCACGCCCTCCAGGAGCGGATCGACGCGCAATGCTTGCTCGTACTGCGCGATGGCATCGTCGATCTTGCCGCTCTCTTCGTAGACTAACCCCAGTCCAAACAGCGCCTCTGCCATATCCGGCTGCAGTGCAAGTGCAGCTTCGTATTCTTGCTTCGCGTCATCCAGGCGGCGCATGGCTCTATAAATCGACCCCGTCACAGAGTGTACCTTGGCACTCTGCAGCCCTAGCTTCTGCGCTTCTTGCATCTGGAGTAACGCCCCTTCCTTGTCTCCGTTGTCACGCAGCGCCACGGCGATGTTGATGCGTGAAAGTACCGAGTCGGGTTCATGGTGTAGCACCGTACCAAACAGCGACTGTGTGTCGTGCCACGTGAGTGACTGCCGGAACGTCAAACATCCGAGTATCGCGAAAATGGCCAGTAGTAGGGCTCCGATGGATTTCTTCGATGCAGCAGAAAGTCGGGGAAGCATGGTATCGATTGCCCATGCCACGAGCAGCAGCAGTCCGATCCATGCCATGTACACGTATCGATCCGAGCCCAAGAAAATACCGTCGCTTTTGAAATATGTGGTGAACGAAGGGAGCAAGAACAGCAAAAAAATCGCGCAAGAGTAGGCGATGATTCTTGTTCTGCGCCAGGAAATAACGATTGCGACTAACAGTCCGATCACCAGTGCGATCGACAGTGTGATGTCGCGAGAAGCAAGCGAAATCGGCGTCGTGTAGGGGTAAATCGCAGCGAAGCCCACGGGCCATATCAGGCCCAGCAAGTGCGCGGTGGTGTCGCGGAAGGCCAGCAGAATAGTGTCCGTAAGACCTCCTGCGCGGATAACATGACTCTTGCCGAGCACTGCGACGATGCCGAGCACTACCGAGAGCACTGCATACGGAATTTTATCGACAAGAGCCTGACGACCCATCGGACGCTTGCGAATGAGGTCGATGATCAGCAGGACCGCGGGCAGCACGAGTACCGGGACTTTCGCGAGCAATGCCAAGGCGAACAGCACCACGCTCGCTACGTACTCATGCCATGTTTTTCGCTCACAGTAGCGGATATACAAGCAAATCGACGCGAGTGCAAAAAACGCGCTGAGGACATCTTTGCGAGCGCTTGCCCATGCGACGGCCTCCACGTTGATGGGGTGAACGAGAAACAGCAATCCGCACAGCAGTGCCGCCAGACGACTGCGGCGGAGCAGTGTCAGCAAGAGAAACGCGAGCACCGCGTTGGCGATGTGCAAGACGAGATTGGTGGTGTGATAGATCATGGGCGATTGTCCGCCGATGAGCGCATCCATCTGGTAACTCACGAACGTGACGGGGATATACAACTCGGGGTCGAACGTGGTGAATGCTTGGCGTATAGTCAGCGGCGACATCTGTTGCACCATGGGGTTATCGCGGATCAAGTACCGGTCATCCCATACCAAAAACTGCCCGCGCAGCGCTGTGCCATACAATAAAAGCCCGATGACCGTGTATAGGCAGAGGACGGACCAGGTGGGGAGGCGGTGCACGAGGGAGGAGTGCTGCATTGCAGGATTGTACCTTGTGTATGGCATTTTTCCGCACGAAACAAACCGCTACGTACCTTATCTACTTTACCTTCCTTACCTAATCCTCACTCGCATACACCTCCACACTATCCCCCATCACCATAAACTCTCCGGTCTTTCGCGCCGCAGCTTCGTCATGCCAGCCTTGGGCCGCGCGCTTCGCATGCCGATCGATCCAGTGGCTCATCAATAGGTACGATACCGCGCAAACTGATTACTGCCTACTGACTACTGCCTACTCAATAAAAATCCGACCCCAAATCCATAATGTGCTGCACCACCCGTCCCTCGGCTACACACACGACGTCGATACGGCCGGGTCCGTCGAAATCGTTCTTCGTCGACCACTTGGAAACAGCGCGCGATAGGCAGCGGCGTTTGCGCTTGTCGACTGCGGTCGATACGGGGTAATTCGTCGAAGATACCGACCGTGCTTTGACCTCCACGAACACGGTCATCGCTCGCTGTTCATCATAGGCGATCATGTCGATCTCATCGCGCCCAAACCGTACATTGCGCTCCAAAATGCGATACCCTTCGCGCTGCAAGTGTGCGGCAACGGTCTCTTCGCCGTCGCGGCCGGTGTCGAGGTGGGAGGTTGGCATAGAAGGGGGAGTGTAACAGGAAAGCTGTAAGAGGAAACAGAAAGAAACCAAAGAATCCAAGGAAACCGACGATACCCTCCTTGGACTCCTTGGCTTCCTCTTAATTATTACATACTACTTTCCAACTTCTGTCGTCTCCTACAACTTGCCTCTTAGGTGTACAAATGTACACTCATCTCGTTCCCTCCTTTATTCCACTCCTGCACCCCCGCCTCCCATGCTCACCCAGCTCACATCCTTCGCGGCCATCGGCGTACAGTCGCTGCCAATCCAGGTCGAAATCGGCGTTATTCCGACGTCCCACGAAGGCAGGTTTTGCATCGTCGGACTTGGTGATATGGCCGTACAAGAGAGCAAGCAGCGCGTGCAGATGGCACTGAAGGCGTCGGGGTACCGCATCCCCATGGGGCGCGTGACGAATGTCAATTTAGCACCTGCGCACATCCGCAAAGTCGGTTCTCGCTACGACTTGGCCATCGCGATTGGCATGTTGCAGAGCAATGTCCTCATCGACGTGCCAGACGATGTCGTGCGCTCGACCGCGTTCCTCGGCGAATTGGCTTTCGATGGCGGGTTGCGTCACGTCAACGGCGTACTGTCGGCGGCACTCGCGTGCAAACAGCTCGGCCTGACGCGCATCGTCGTGCCGGAGACCAACGGCCCGGAGGCAGCACTCATTAACGGTCTGGAGGTCATCGCCGTGCCTCACCTCAACGATGTCATCGCATGTCTTTCGGGCGACATGCAGGCGCCGATCATCGAGCCTCCTGCGGCAAGTAGAGAGTTGCTCAGTGACACCATCGATTTCTCGGATGTGCGTGGACAATCGCAAGCCAAGCGCGCGCTTGAGATCGCTGCTGCAGGTGGCCACAACGTGCTGCTTAGCGGCGCGCCGGGCTCGGGGAAAACGCTCCTCGCCAACGCGCTTCGCGGCATTCTGCCGCCACTCTCGCGCGACGAAGCACTGGAAGTCACGGGTATTTACTCCATCGCCAATTTACTGCCATCGGGCATGCCGCTCATGCAGTACCGCCCGATCCGCGTCGTGCATCACACCGCCAGCGGCGTTGCCATCGTCGGTGGCGGACAGAACCCCATGCCCGGGGAGATCTCGCTCGCGCACCGAGGCGTTTTGTTTCTCGATGAGCTGGCGGAGTTTCCACCGCAGGTGCTGGAAGTCTTGCGTCAGCCCCTCGAAGATCGCCGCATCACCATCAACCGCGCGCAGGGCAGTGTGACGTTTCCTGCAGACTTCATTTTGGTCGCGGCGATGAATCCGCCGCAGTACTCGTCGTCTTCCGAGCAGCGTCTCAAGCGCCGCATCAGCCCGCCGCTATTGGATCGTATCGATTTAACCATCGACGTCCAGCCGGTCGAAATCGCGGACTTGCAGCGCAGGCCGGACCCCAGTGCCGATACCAGCGACGCCATTCGCACGCGCGTATTGGAGGCAAGGCAGCGGCAAATTCGCCGTTTTGCGGCCACCTCCATCAGTACCAACAAAGAGATGAACGTAAAGGACTTGGACGAGTTCTGCCCGCTGGATACCGCAAGCGAGATGTTGCTCAAGCAGGCGGCGCAACGCATGAACATGTCCGCGCGCGGGTACCACCGCACCATCAAAGTCGCACGCACTATCGCGGACTTGGCAAACGCGGACCGCATCGAGCTCTCGCACGTAGCCGAGGCGCTGCAGTACCGGCAATCGATAGGGGTATAGAGCAGATTAACTGGTTTGGCAGTTTGCTGGTTTATCTTTTAGAATGGCCTCCCTATGTCGGAAACCCCTGTCGATAACCAGCCGGAACTACCATCTTCTCAGCCGAAAAAGCCTGAGCCGATTCCGTGTTTGCTGACAAAAGTTTCATTGCAACCGCTGACTGACGAGCAGCTAGCTACCGTCCGAAAGTTATTTGCCGCAGCGTCACGAGATCCGCCTTCTCCCCTTCCTTCTTTCGATCAACGCAGTTTGCAGCTTCGGTGTCAGACCCTGGCAGGAGAGTACATGATTACTATCGGGGAATTGAGTGACAGACTTTGCAGGCGTGCGACACAGGCGCTCATCCCGTTGGGGGAGAAAACATCATATGGATGGATGCTCTGGCTCCCGTGGAATTATCTTACGGAGAGGCGTTTGCAAAAAATCCAGGAGAGCGCAATGAGCTGCGCACATAAGGCCAAGAGCAAGCAATTGCAATTGTTTGCTCCTATGAGCCCCGTAGACAAGCCTCCTGTTCTCGAAGAGGTCGAGAATGAATTCAACGAAATACTGTCCGTGCTCCATGACTTGAGAAATGCACTCGACGAGGAGACAGCACGCGATCCCGCCTGAGACCCCCGACTTTCCCCCGCTGCTTGTTTTGCAAAAGCCTTTTCCAAAGGTATCCTCCACGTGCATGCACTACGCCGATCGCCTCCAGGAGCGTATACAAAAAACATCACCGGTGTGCGTGGGGTTGGACCCCGTGCTGGACAAACTGCCTGCGGGAATCGAGAAAAATGCAGAGGGAGTCGCGGTTTTCTGTCGCGGCATTATCGAGGTGACTAAAGGCATCGCGTGCGCGGTCAAACCGCAGCTGGCGTACTTCGAACTGCTCGGCTGGCAAGGCATGAAAGTCTTCTTCGAGGTCTGCGACTACGCGCAGAAGGCAGGGCTCATCGTCATCGCGGATGGCAAGCGCAACGACATCGGCCCGACGTGCGACGCATACGCGGATGCGTACTTGGGCAAAGACAAACCCATCGACGCGCTCACCGTCACTCCGTTCATGGGCTCGGATGGCATCAACCCGTTCATCGAGCGCTGCGTGAACAACGAGAAAGGCATCTACGTGCAGGTGAAAAACAGCAATCCCAGTTCCGGCGAGCTGCAAGACTTGCCAGTCGGCGACGAGGTCGTGCACGAGTATCTGGCGCAACTGGTCGAAAGTTGGGCGACGCTGCATTTGGCACCCAAGACCAGCTTGTCCTGTGTTGGCGCGGTCGTCGGGGCGACGTATCCCGAAGAAATGAAATACCTGCGCACGCTCATGCCGCATGTGCCGTTTCTGATCCCCGGTTTTGGCGCGCAGGGTGCGAGTGCCGAGGATTGTCGGTACGGATTCCTGGGAGATGGCACGGGAGCCATCGTCAATGCCGGACGGTCGATCCTCTACGCATCATCGGGCAAAGATTGGCAACAGGCTGCGGCAAATGCTGCTACCGAACTCAAGAAAGCACTACCATCGAGATAGCAGACTTTACTTGCTCCACCTGGTCCCCTGCCCTTGGAGAACTCCAGCTTCGACCCAGCGGAAATGACCCGCTTCATCGGTCCAGTGCACACTCCCAAGTTCACTGGTCGATCCTGCTTTCGCTAGTTCGGCTTGCAGAAACTCTCCGGTCGCACCTGAGGGAACTGTCACGTTCGTTCTCAGAATCAAAACCAAACCTTTGCCTTTCACGAGCCCCATCGATGCGGGGATGTTCAAGCAGCTGATGCCGTCGCTGCCGACAGAACAACCAACGCTCATAGTCCCGTCTGCGGATGACAGTGACCATGTCCCCGTCTCGACTTTATCGCTCTTGCTTGAGGTAAAAATCAAGTTCTCCACAAAGAGTTGGCGTCCGGGGATGGCCGAACCGGTGAAGGTGTACGTGACAACGGCCATACCGCTACCAGAGGCCAGCACACCGCTCGCTTGCAAGGGACGAACCGATGTCAGGTGCCCGAACGATGTTTGATGTATCGGGAATGGTGCAGGAATAACGAAGTTCGTCGTCTGATTGCTGATATCACTCTGTACCGTAACGCTGAACGACCGCATTTGCAGGAGCTGATTGGACGCGCCGTTATTGTTCAGTCCACGAATGTTCGCACGTACGACTAGGCGCACGTCTTTGTTCGCTGGAATCGCGAAGTCGTTACCCGGCGCGAGCTGCACGTTGTAGGTCTGCTTGTAGTCGGACTGGCTAGTCGTCGTCATGCGTTGCAACGTGGCGACTTCGACACCCTGGTCCGTGAAGACCTTCAAGGTATCGATCGCGATGACTTCCTGAAATAACTTTACCTCGATGGAGCGAATATGAGCGCTCTCGTTGTTGTGTCGTATCACTCCGTCACCGATGGCGTCCGATATCATGCCGGATAGCAAGAAGTGACTGACAGACGGTAGCGTGAACAACGCTTGTGTTGATGCCGATGAAGAACTGCTGACCGAAGGCGCGGAAGATGAAGAGGACGAAGCGGGAGCAGAAGACGACGAGGAAGACGATGAGACAGAGAAAGAAGTGCCATCTGGCAAGATGCCGCTTTCTGCCATGCGGTACTCGACCAACTTTCCTTGGCTTTCGGCCAAGAACGCGGCTGCCAGACGCGCGACTTGCCCGCGCGTGAGTGGCGAATCGAACGTAATCGTTATCGGCAAATCGACGCCGCGTTCAGCAGCAGCGTGATAGTAGGGTACTTCCCATCCCTTGCTTGTATCGCTGTCTAACTCATAACCGTAGATGAGCGTAAGAATTTTAAGAGCCTGCGCGTACGTTACATGCTGCACGGGCTTGAATGACCATGTCTCGCGATCAGCGTTGTGCATGGGATACCCTTCCACGAGCCCTTGTTGTTTGGCATAGCAGACGTACATATTGAACCAATCGTCTGCTTTGACATCGTCAAAACAGTCGCTCCTTTCGAAGTATCGGCTATCCAAGCCGTCAACGAGTTCATTGGGAGCGCTTCCCAGAGCGAGCTTGAGAAATTCCGCGCGGTTTACCCTTCGTGATGGCAGGAACAAGCCGCCGTAGTACCCCTGGGCAGCGCCTTCGTTGGTAAGCATGTTGATCGCCGCGGCTTCTTTGGAACTCGCGTGGACGTCTCGGTATGTGGTGTGCGGGACGTAGTCGAATGCGAATGCGGACACTGGCAGCGCGAGCGCTGCGAGTATGAGTAGCTTTTTCATGGCCGTCAGTATACTACAAAACAGCCCCGTTGCAGACATCATTTTCTCGCAATTGCCTCGACGAAATAGGATCGATATCCCAACATTTTCCTCGCCAAACACTCACACCCTGGGTACGATGATCCCCGTCTCGACGACACGTGAGCGCATGAACGCTTTTTCTCTGATCGTTCGTTAAGGGAGACTCAATCTCTGTGACCTGTGGGTCACGGATGCGGTCACCCACCTGGGTTTCCAGGGACGAGCCGAATGCGCAACGGTCGTTGGGCATGAGAGGAAAACCTACGGTTTTCCCCTCATGGACTCCCCTTTCCCTAAGCTGTGCGGCTCCAGACAGGCGGAGCCTGTCTTCGCCGCCTTTTTTTATTCGCAAGCGAACCCTAAGGAAATATTGACAATATGATTATTTGGTTTTAATATGGCTATATGGCCATTACTTCCAATGATTCGTTGGCAGAGAAGACTGCAGAAATTGAGGTACTGCTTCAACAAGCTGAAGGAGAGTGTGTAGATCCGGTCAACATCGCATCTTTCACTTAACGAGAAGCGCAATCAACTTTTTGAACTTCTTGATGAACAACATTTTGAGTGGGAAAATTCTGAGGATCCGTGGGGCGCCTCTTGGAGGATAGTGAAGGACAGGATTAATGGAGCACTGAATACAGTGAAGGCCAAAATGCCGCCCCCGCCCATGGGAAAGCCCTCGCAACGGCCAGAAAAAAATGTAAGAAATATTCCCTCTTTAAGCGTTTCGACTCCAAAAGAATATTTTTCCCTTACTTTACACGCAGTCCTTAAGCTAGAAAATGCGACGATCGATGTAGGAAGAAAGGCCCTAATTGATGTCCTGGCACAGTGGTTCGGCGCATTATTTTCGCTCTCCGAAGAGCAGCTACAAGTGTTTCGTGAAGATACTTCTGGCACACTTCCCTTCCGTGATTCTTGCTTACGTATATACGATGCATATGCACCCGAAGCTCGAGAGGTTATGCAAAGCAGTGATACTGAGGTATGGATAAACTATGCTTCCGGTTTTTGTCATCGTATCAAAGGTTGGGGAGAATGATGACGCGTCCGATCAAAAATACCTTCTCTCATATACCTCATCAGTCCATACGCACTCGGCATGTGCACGTGTTTCGAGGTGAGAATCTTGTCGAGCGCCTCGTTCAGTCCGAGTTCGTGCACTTTGATGAGCTCGTCATCGTCTTGGGGTAGTGGATCGTGCGAAAAATTCTTCGCTTCGAAGAAGTGATTCGTCGAGATCACGCTCTCTGCGATGTTGGCCGAAAACAAATAGTGCATCGTCTCTGCGCGGCGCCCTGTTTCTTCGCGCAGTTCGCGGTGTGCGGCTACTTCTAGATCAGACTCTTTATCCACGTGGCCGCTGACGAGCATCCAAATCCATCCGCCGAAGAATGGCCGGTATTCCTCTAGCACGAGTATCGAGTCCTTGGTGACAAACGGAAGCACATGCACGACGTCCGGTCGCTCTGCTCGTGCGAGTATTTTCTTTCTTCCGTCTGGCAACACTGCTTCATCCTCGACGATACGCCAGTTCTTATACGTAAAGAGCTCTTTCATCGTAGTCGATTGTAGCAGATTGCAGTATCATGCTGCTCTCATTATGCTTCCTCTCGTCCCCCTTCCAGACCGCATGCGCAAGGCAGATGCACTGCTCGTGCCCTATGCGGTAAAGCACTCGAATGGGCTTGGGCGCGCTGTCGACGAGCCCCAAGACGAGACGCGGTTTCCCTTCCAGCACGACCGCGACCGCATCATCCATACGCAGTCGTTCCGGCGACTCAAGCACAAGACGCAGGTGTTCGTCTCCGGACATGGCGATCACTACCGAACACGCATAACCCACACGCTGGAAGTCGCGCAAGTCAGCCGCAACCTCGCCAGAACACTCGGGCTCAACGAAGACTTGGCCGAGGCTATAGCACTCGCGCACGACTTGGGCCATACGCCATTTGGACATGCGGGCGAGGAGGCGATGAACACGTGCATGGAGCCCTATGGCAAGACCTTCGAGCACAATCAACAATCGCTGCGCGTGGTGAGTGTCCTGGAGGTGCATTCTGATGGGTTCCTCGGTCTAAACCTCCACCGCGAAGTCCTGGAAGGCCTGACGAAACATCGCACGCCGCATGACGTGCCGACACAAGAAAAAGCTCTTGCATCAGGGCTCCCCCGTGCTCCGTCACTCGAGGCGCAGCTGGTAAACCTTGCTGACGAAATCGCCTACACCGCGCACGACATCGACGACGGACTGCGCGCAGGGCTTTTTACGATCGATGATTTGAAACAAGTACAACTTGCACGATTAGCACGAGAGCGAGCCAAGCAGCGCGCGACCGAAATCCGCGGATCGGTCGTGTACCTGCTGGTGACGGATCTGTACGAGACGATTCCGCAGCTTCTGTCTGCACACACAATCGAAACTCTCGATGATGTGTATGCCGCAAAGCAACCCTTGGTGGCATTTTCCAGCAGCATGCAAGAGATGGCCAGCGAACTCCGCGCGTTCTTCTGGAAGCGGATGTACGGCAGTCCTGCGGTATCCGAGCAAGCACAGCGCGGCCGCACCATCATCACCGAGCTTTTTGATGCGTACATCAAAATTCCCCCTGCCAAAGTTCGCACGTTGCAAGAGCGAAGCGGCGGCACGCTCGAAGACGCGGTCAAAGATTACATTGCGGGGATGACGGATACGTATGCGAAATCTCAGTGGGACGCTTTGTAATCGTGCAACACGCGGTTATTAAATTTTTTCCCCGCCGTTTCATTGACCAAACATTGCGAGGGAAAGATCGTCATGGTTTGAAAGTGCTTCAATTACCCATCTGGGCCTGCGGCCCAGTCGGAGACACGGTGTCTCCGCTACGGCTCAAATACAACATCGGGTCCACCAACTTGCCGTCCTTGCGCACAGCGAAGTGATCATGCTGCCCGGTTGTCACCAAACCGGAGCCTTTTCCGCCTGGCGTGCCGTTGGACAGTGCTATCGGGTCGCCTGCTGACACTCTGTCACCTTCCTTCACCAATGCGCCCTTGATGTGTCCGTTGATCGTCTGGAATCCGCCCGAATGACTGACGACGATGTAGCTGTATCCCAAGCCATTGAGCGCGACGGTCTGCACCACGCCGTCCGCAGAAGCGCGGATGATGGTGCCTTCGGCCGTCGGAATGTCGATCGCGTGATGATCGAAGCCGAAGCGATCTTTGTACTCGGCGTCATCGAAGTGCGCAGAGATGCCAAGCTTTGGTTCCACTGGCCAGCGTAAACGGATCGAGCCAACTCTTCCGCTGGCAAATTCTGTTCCTTGTGCTTCCCACAACTGCTCAAGGGACGACACGAGCATCTTGTCTGCCTGCTCTCGTTCCTTGATGAGCGCGAGCAAGATGGCTCGGTTGTCGGAGAGTCGCTGCAGCACGTCCGGGCTTTGTCCACTGCGCATCGCTTCGTCTTCCAGCTCCTTCAGATGGTACCGCAAAATATCCTCGCGCTGTTCGAGCAATGCTTTTTTGATCTTCTCGCGATCGATGCTTTCCTGCGCGCTGGCGACTAGTGCACCTCGGTTTCCCGTGCCGCCGATGCCGTTCATCAAACTGCCGCCGAAGACTCCGCTGATCCACAACGCGACTCCCACGAAGATCGCGAGTGTCAGCAAGGGTCTTTGGATGCGGATGTGTATTTCCATGAGTATCGAAGTATTATAGCGGATTTTTGGGTTTGCGGCGAGGGAAAAGGGCAAGGAAATCCCCTTCCTCTACCCATGCTATACTTATTCCCATGAAGCACGTCGCTGTCTTTTTCGATGCGCCTGGCTATGACGACTACCCGTTTCATGACGAGGAGTATCGTGTTGCATACCACGAACTCGCCGAGAACATGCATGTCAAGGGTGGGACGCTGTGGATCGTCCGCGGTCAGAAAACATTTCTGGGAGGCAACCGGTTCTCGCATGGCTGGAAATTCGACGGCAGCGCGTTCCAGCTCATAGAGAAATCGATCGAAGTCGATGTCATCTACGACAAAGGCTACTTTCAGTCCGATGATGCGTCGGTTGTCATCAATGATCGCGCGTTCGATGAATTGTGCGTCGACAAGTGGAAGGCCGTGTCGATGTTTCCCGAGCACTCTCCCAAGACCATGATCGTGAGCAACAGAGGCGAGTTGATGGCCGCGCTCGACGCCATGCAGGCCGATCGCATCGTCGTGAAGCCAAAAGACGGCGAGGAGGGCAAGGGCGTGTTCATCGGGCCTCGCGAGCAGTTACTCGTCGCCGATGTGATGTACCCGGCCATCGTGCAGGCATTTATCGATACCTCCGGCGGTATTCCCGGCGTCATCGAGGGCATGCATGACCTTCGCCTGCATTCCATCAACGGTGACATGGCGTTGGCGTTTGTCCGCACGCCGCCTCTCGGCAAATTTCTGGCCAACGTCTCGCAGGGTGGAAAGCAAATCACGATTCCAAACGATCAAGTGCCCGCGGAAGCCATGAAGATTTTTTACGATATCGATCAGCGCCTGTCGCACTTCCGGCCGCGGGTGTACTCGGTCGATCTGGGACGCGATGCAGACGGCTCGTGGAAGGTCATCGAGCTGAACTCCAAGCCGGGTGTCAGCTGGAAACGGCGAGGCGTCGTATACGAGACGTTCCTTGCAACGTTAGTTGATGTTTTGCTTGAGTAAATACTGGCCATCGATGGTAGGATACTGCCATGCTGTATCGTCGTGTCTCCTTTTCAGCGCTGATTCTCTGCTCGCTTCTCGCTGCTTGTCCTGTGGCGTACGCGGCGGATACTGCGACATCGGAAGCATTCAAAGACATCCCCGCGAGCAGCGAAGTGCTTCCGGCTGCAGATTACTTACGTGCCAAAGGCATTGTCCAGGGCATCGATGGCAAATTCATGCCGGAGAAAAAACTCACGCGCGCCGAAGCCGCCAAAATCCTACTCGCGGCGCAAGTCACGGCCGAAGAGCTGGCGAGCGTTAAAAGCTCTGTGTACTCCGACGTACAGCCCGAGAGTTGGTACTTCGGCTACGTCGAACTGGCGCGCCAGAAGCTCAAGCTGGACGGACCCCCCAAGGCGGTGGAGTTCCACCCGGACAGCAACGTCCGCAAGAACGAATTCATCAAGATGCTGCTGACCGCCAAAAAAATCGACGCGGTCTCGTCGTTCGGCGATCTTACATTGCCGTTGTCGTCCGATGTTGGCGATCCCGACAGTTGGTACTATCCGTACATGCGTTACGCAGTCGCAGCGTCCATGGCTGCATTCGTGAATGACAAGTACTCACCAGGCGAGGAGATCACGCGAGGACAGATGGCGCTGCTCTACTACCGTCTGGACATGTATCAGGCGGGGCGCCGCACGCAGGTGCTGCTCTCGCAAACCGAGAAAGACGTCATAGAGCTGCCTCGTAAACTCAATCAAAAAGACATCACGGGTGCGGGGCTGATGGCCAACCGCTCCATCGTTGCGGCGAGAGGCGCTCTGGCAGCCAAGCCCAACGAGCCGATCGTCAAGGGCGCTCTGAAAATCGCCGAAGGGTTCCGCGCGGTGGTGTTGGCGTACGAAGCGAATCAACGTGGTGAATTCGATGCAGTCATCGAGCGGTCCAAGGACGCATGGACACTCGCGGAGAAAGCCAGACAATTCAGTCCAGGACTCGGTAGCGTTTCTCTCCAAATGCAAGCGACAGTAAAGGCCATGGCCGATGCCGCGCGCAAGACTCAGCAAGAAAGCGCAACAGTCAAGGAGTAAGAAGAGAGAAAAGAGAGGAACGAACATTCGCATGTTCCCCATGTTTTCCCATTACTCTTCTTGCTCTTCTCGCTCCTCCCACTCTTTCCACTCCTTCCACTCATTTCCATCCCCTCCATTCAAGCTTCCAACTTTCCCGTGCTACACTCGCTTCGCGTGCACGAGCAAGCATCTCAGTCGGCTTTCCCCCGCTGGGACATCGCTCTCGGCGTCTTTCTTGCCATGCTCGTCGCCGTGTTGCTGGCGTTCGGCGGATCGCTGTTCCAAGGTTTTGTACAGTTGGATGACCCGTACCTGATCTACGGCAATCTGGCCATCCGCGGCATCTCGCTTGAGCATCTGCGAACTATTTTCACCACGTACGACCCGGAGCTGTACATCCCGCTTACACTTCTCTCGTACCAACTGAACTACATCCTTGGAGGACTGCACACAGAGATCTATCACCTGACCAACCTGCTGTTGCATGCGGCGAATGCTGCGATGGTCACATGGCTGCTGTCGTTGCTCACGCGCAAAGGCTACCTTGCTCTGTTCTGCGGCTTGCTCTTCGCAGTGCATCCGCTGCATACCGAGGCCGTGGTGTGGCTGGCCGGACGCAAAGACCTGCTCTCAACATTCTTTTTTTTGGCCAGCGCCGTCGGGTACCTACTCTATCGTCGGGATGTCCGGTACGCGTACCTCATCAGCATCGTGTGCTTCTTGCTGGCGCTGCTGTCCAAAGTCATGGTCGCGCCGCTGCCGCTCGTGTTGCTGCTGAGCGACTTGCTACTCGATCGGCGTCGTTGGCAGTGGTCGCTGCTTCTCGACAAGATTCCATACATGGCGCTGGCAGGCATCTTCATGTTCATTGCCATCCTTGGCAAAGAGCGCATTCTCGTCTCCAGCACGCTCCTCGAAACTCTGCTCATGGCTGCGAAAAGCACGGTGTTTTACATCCAGAAATTTTTCGTGCCGATACAGCTGAGCGTTTTCTACCCGCACGTGGGGTCCATTCGTGCGTCGATGCCGCAATTTCTGATTCCGTCGGTCATTGTGGTCTCGTTGTTGGCACTTGCTGCATGGGCGTGGCGGCGATACGCGTCGCTCAGTTTCGGTATTCTGTTTTTCTTGGTCACACTGTCGCCAACATTCCTAAACTTTCATAAAGGCGAGACCATCTTCTTCGCCGTCGATCGCTACGCGTACATGCCGTCCATCGGCATTCTGATACTCATCATTGTCGCAGCGTCCTGGCTCATGAAGCAGTACGAAACCCGCATGAGCGAAAAGCGCATCGGGCAGCTTGCAGCGCGAATAGGCGGAGCGATACTTCTCATGCTCTGCGTACTCTCTTTTCGCCAGACGGGTGTGTGGGATTCGTCGGAGCTGCTCTACGCGAATGCGCTAAAGCTCTATCCCGAGTCCGTCGCCGCTCGCACCAGCCTCGCCATGATCTACCGCGAACAGGGAAAGACCGAGGAAGAATTATCGGTGCTCAAAGATGGCTTGCCACAGGGCAAAGATGTCAGTCTTCTCGTTGCGCTTGGCTCGGTCTACGACCGTCAGAAGAAGCCTGCGGATGCCATCGCGTATTACGAAGAGGCGATGAACATCGACGCCAAGAATCCCGAGCCGTATTTCTACCTGGGCTCGCTCGAGTACGACCGCGGCAACGTCGACAAAGCTATCGATCACTATGCCCGAGCCATCGCGCTAGACCCGTCATACGTTGCGGCGTCGAATAACCTGGGCAGCATCTACATGGAACGCGCCGATTTCGATCGTGCGTTGGATAACTTCGACCGTGCATTGCTCTATAACCCCAACTTTATGGAAGGCCATTACAACGTCGGCCGCATTCTACACTCGCGTAACCAGTTGGCCGCCGCCGAGGAACATCTTCTGAAAGCCGATGCCCTGAACCCCGACTCCCCTGACATTCTCACAGCCATCGCCGCCATTCGCGTCGACCAAAAACGCTATCCCGAAGCGTTGAATTTACTGAGAAACGCTCTGTTGATCGACAAGCAACACGCGGATGCACGTACAGTACTCCAACAGCTGATCGACGACGGCATCGTGGGTATGGAGAACCAGAGGATGGAGTGAGGGGGGTGCGGTGCGGCTGGCCACCCTTCTACACAATCAGAACCTGTTTCAGCGGTAACAACGGAGTCTTACCAGACTGTCGGTTGTAGACCAGCTGACTCCTGTCGGTACCGACAGTGTGGATTCTTCGGTGTGCCAATATAGTACGCAACTATTTGCCAACGGTGCACGAACGTCGCGAGTCATAGGGATGCCTAATGGAAACGCATGGAGGTAAAACTGCAGTTGCGGATCAGGGACACCTGGGTAAACGACCAGGCGTTCCGGTTGCGCCTGCCTTGCAACCAGCAGCGATTCGCGAATACCGTAGCCTTCGAAATGCTTTGCGGTTTCCTGTGCGTACACCGTGAAGTAGCGATGAACATACACACCCGATTCGTATGCCAAACAGATAAAAACGATGCATGTGACTAGCGGTCGCCATGAGTGTGCTGCCTTTTCTTGGACAAAAGCAAAGCCGACTGCAGACAACAGGAGGGCAAATAACCCAAACAGCAGACTGCGGTGTGCGTGGGGAACGGCGTGGTTTGTCAGCGCAACTGCCACGAGTGATGTTACAAGCAGCAGAAGTAGCAGTGCAGCAAATCGTTCTCGCTTCCACCATTGCCACAGACAAGCGCCGATCCCGATGAAGGCAAGGAGGAACACAATGAAATAGAGTTCACCGCTTGTTCCGGTGGCATGTCTCTTATTTGGGTCGCCGTGCAGCAAGAGAAAATTGGGGCTGATATGGAGCAGATAGACTTTGAGAAAGGCTCCGGCTTTCTGCAGCAAGGACAAAGCTGGATTGTAGACGTAAGAAACAGTATGAAACCGTGCCGTTAGTGCGCCGGGATGCGTGAACGAATACCAGAAGTGAGGGATGGTTATAAGAAGAAATGCCCCCGTCAGTGCCAAAGACTGCCGCCAGATTCGACAGCGGAAATATGTCAGAGCTACGCAGAGAAAAAAAACAAACGTGAGTAGCCGGGAAGTGGAGTAGGTATACAACGAAATGCCGATCATTATCCCCGTAAGTGATGCGGCAAACACAGATGGCTTCGGCCGCTCAAATGCCCAGTGGACGGCCAATAAAGAGAGTGCAGCACACGTGAGCTGGGTGTTCATTTCGAATGCGATGCGGGACATCGCAAAAAACCAGGGAAGCAGACCGGCGGCCAATACTCCGTAGAATTGCACCAGAAACTGCCCAGGGAACATTCGCCGCAGCAGAGCAGCAATTGCCAGCAGAGTGATGGCGAAGAACACCGTGCTTGTGAGCCGCAAAGTGGTATCCGATACTCCCAACAGCGAGAACATCACCGCCGTTCCATAGATTTGCATGGGACTCTTGTAGTCATCCAACGACCGGAAATACGTCGGATACAATAGATGATCCTGGTCGCGCCCTGTTTGGGCGATCAATAGTGCGTTGTACCCGGTCGATCCCTCGTCGGTGAACAAGCCTTTGGGTATGTCACCTATTCTCCATCCATGCAATACTACAAGTACACATACCAGTAGACCAAGACATTCAAGCGGTGCCCAGGCACGCAGAAGTTTCTTGCTATGTCGTATGATGCTCACGGAATTCAATGTAGCAAAAAATTACACAGATGCACCAGCATGAGTTGAAGCAAAACAGGGACATGGCTTGCACCTGAGCCCAACTTCGCTCCTTGCTTCGCTCGGAGCTTCGCCGGGCCAAATGTCTTCGGCTTCGTCCGTCGCGCTGCGCGCTTGGACTCAGCTCGAATTCAATTTGGCAGGCGCGGTAGGGATCGAACCTACGACCCCAGGTTTTGGAGACCTGTGCTCTACCAACTGAGCTACGCGCCTATGGTGGGGGGAGAAGGGAATGGGAAGAAAGGGAATAGGGACAGGAAGGATACTACAGCGATTTTCTCATGGCGTTAATGAGGCCATTTACTAATTTGTGGACGTGATTGCATTCATCAAGAAACTCCGTCAGCACAGGATCGGATTCAATATAGAGGACCCGTCTGCTGTAATGGAGAAATGTCATCAGTTCAATCAGTTCTCCGCGGGATTGGATGTATTTGTGCTTCTTGTCGGCAGGAGTAAATCGGCCGAATCCCTCGGCGATATTTGCCACGACCGATAAAGCCGCTCTGCGCATTTGCGATACGAGCGCATACCGCTCCTCCTGGGGGAATTTCCCAGTCAGCGCATGAATCTTTTGTGCAAGATCCATTGCTTTCTTCCAAGCCTCTAATTGCGTGAAGTCATTCAGCATATTTACTATTCCCCATTCCCTAATCCCTATTCCCTAATCCCTAATCCCTAATCCCTATTCCCCAATCCCTATTCCCCAATCCCTCATCCCTTCTTCCCCCACCCGCCCCGCCCCTTCCACTTACTCGGTGGCGCCTCGCGCTTCTTTTTGAGTAGCGCGGCGGCCTCTTCCAGCGTGATTGCTCCAGCGTCCATTTTCTTCGGTACCGAACAATTGGTCTTGCCATCGGTGACGTACGGACCGAAGCGGCCGTCTTTCACGGTGATTTCGCCCTTTGTTTCCGGATCCGCGCCGAGCATTCTGAGCGGCCCGGCAGTTGCCTGCTGTACTTTGGCCGTCAGGAATCCGAGTGCCAGCGGCAGATCGACGCTGAACGGATGCTGATCCTTCGGGATTGACGCTGTCGATTCGCCGGCCTTGATATAGGGTCCGAAGCGCCCGAGGTGGAGCGTAACGACGTTGCCCTGATCATCTTTCCCGAGATTCCGTGGGAACGAGAGGAGGGCTTTGGCTTCCTCCAGTGTAACGGTATCGGGTTTCATGCCCTTGAAGAGCGACGCTGCTTTCGGTTTGGCCTTCTTGCCCTTCTCTTTGTCCCAGAGCCCCAGCTGGACATAGGCTCCGAAGCGGCCGGTGCGGACGACGATCGGCAGCCCGGTTTCATCGTCGCGGCCGAGCTCGCGGTCTTTCATGACGTCTTCTTTCCTGATCTCTTTGGTCTTTTCATCGACGAGTTTTTTAAACGGCCCGTAAAAACTGCGCATGAACGGCACCCATTCCTCTTTGCCTTCGGCAATATCATCCAGCTGCTCCTCCATACGGGCCGTGAATTTGATATCCACGATGTCCGTAAAGTGCGCGACAAGCAGATCGATGACCGTAAATGCGATGTCCTCCGGACTCAGCTGCTTGCCCTCCTTCTTGATATATCCGCGTTGTTGGATCGTGGAGATTGTCGGGGCGTACGTGCTCGGGCGGCCGATACCTTCCTCTTCCAGTTTCTTTACCAAGCTTGCTTCCGTGTAGCGTGGCGGCGGTTTGGTGAAGTGCTGTTCATCGCGGAGCTCCTCCAGCGTAAGCGGCTCGCCCTCTGCCAGTTCCGGCAGGAATTTCTCGCCGTCGGCTTCACCGGCGGCTTTGTCTTTTTCGATTTGCTCTTCGTCTTTATCTTCGAAATACACCCGAAGAAATCCGTCGAAGAGTACGGTCTGACCGGTGGCGCGGAAAATATAGACGTTTTCCTTACCCTTAACTTCGATGTCGGCACCCACCCGCTTGAGTTCGGCAGCCGCCATTTGGGTCGCCATCGTGCGGTTCCAGATGAGTGTATAGAGCTTGAGCTGCTGATTATCGAGGACATCTGCCAGTGACTGGGGAGTCCGGATCACTTCCGTCGGACGAATGGCTTCGTGCGCTTCCTGTGCGCCTTTAGCTTTGGTTTTATAGATACGCGGCGAGGCCAGCACGTACTCGCGGCCGTAGTTCTTCGCGATAGTTTCTTTTACGTCACTAAGCGCTTTCTCACTCAAGTTCACCGAGTCGGTGCGCATGTACGTGATAAGACCGGATGTACCGGCGCCTTTGCCGAGGCTCACGCCTTCGTATAGCTGCTGCGCGACGACCATCGTTTGTTTTACAGAAAATCCGAGTTTGCGCGCGGCTTCCTGCTGCAGTGTCGATGTTGTGAACGGCGGCGGCGGTGTCTTCTTCAGTTCCTTCGTGTCCACGGACTTCACCGCAAACGGCGCGCCCTTAATGTCACTTACCACACTTTTTGCTTCGGCTTCCGAATGCGGCACAAAACCCTTGCCGTTCTGCTCCTTAAAGTCCGCCGAAAACTCTTCGTCTTGCCCCGTACCAGTCGCCTGATGGCTCCGGTACAGGGCTGTCTTCTTGAGGTCGGCTTGGATCGTCCAGTACTCCTCGGTCTTGAATTTCCGTATTTCGCGTTCGCGGTCGACTATCAGGCGCACAGCGACCGATTGCACCCGTCCGGCGGAAAGTCCGCGGTACACTTTTTTCCATAAGAAAGGCGAGAGCGTGTAGCCGACGAGCCGGTCTAGGACGCGGCGCGCTTGCTGGGCGTGTATGAGCTTAAAGTCCAAGTGACGGGGTTTTGCGATAGCTTCTTTGATCGCACTCTCGGTGATTTCGTGGAACACGATGCGATTCACTTTCTCGGGGTGCTTCACCTTCAGTGCTTCAAGTAAGTGCCACCCGATCGCCTCTCCTTC
>CAYWEU010000144.1:0-3841 GCA_964457395.1 uncultured Candidatus Peribacteria bacterium | reverse complement strand
GGTCGGCCGCTCTGTGCGCACTCCGTCACGGCGTCGATGAGTCCGCGTACCCGAAGGCCGTGCATGCCCGCCTCGAATGATCCGACGCCCGGGAGCACGAGAGCTCCAGCTGAGCGTACGACATCAGGATCTTCTGAGAGGACAACGTCATCCGTAAATTTCCGAAGCGCCTTCAATGCACTGTGGATGTTTCCAACGCCGTAATCGACGACACAGATCTGCTTCATGGTGCTATGCGGATAGGAATATCGGCCGCCGCGAGAACGGCCTTGAGGTCGCCAATGGAATAGTCATGATAATGAAACACCGTCCCTGCCGACACGGCATCGGCATTGCCTTCCGCAATCGCCCGCCGGACCGAATCCATGGTACCCGCCCCGCCGTGCGCCACCACCGGAACCGGCGATATCGCAGTCACGGCACGCGTGAGCTCCAGGTCATAGCCACTACGCGTCCCGTCTCTGTCCACCGACGAGAGCAGGATTTCGCCGACTCCCAGCGAAAGCGCTTGCTTGACCCACTGAAGAACATCGAGCCCCGTGCGCTCCCTTCCACCCTCGATGTACACCTCCCACGACGACGCCAGCCGCTTGGCCTCGACCGACAGCACGATGCACTGCGATCCGAATTGCCGCACGGCTTGCGAGAGCAGTTCCGGGTGCCGGACGGCATACGTGTTGATGGCGACTTTGTCGGCGCCCGACCGCAACACAGCGCTGATGTCATGGAGCGATTGGATGCCGCCACCGACCGTGAGCGGAATAAAAAGCTCCTGAGCGACAGCTTTGACAAGGTCAAGATCGATACTGCGACCGTACAGACTCGCGACAATGTCCATGTACATCAGCTCGTCGGCACCCGCCGCATAGTACGCATGGGCAAGGGCGGGCGGCAGGCCCATGACACGCAGTCCTTCCATGTGTACTCCCTTAACGACGTTCGGGCCTTTGATATCCAGACGAGGAATGACGCGGATGGTGCGCATAGTGTGACGATGCTTGAATATTGCAAGAGAAGTGGATTGCAGGCAAGCTGCGGCAACATGTCCCTCCTCAAAAAAGTCGCGTGGCTTGCCAGAAATCCACGTTCGCTGCTCCGCCAGTTGCGGCTGCTGACATCCTACCTGCTCTTCCGATGGCAATACGGCTTCTTGCGCGTGCCGATGCCGCAACAAGGAGAAACAGCGCTCATCATCAACCTCAACGAAACACCCTACAAAGCCATCACCGAAGGACTGATGGCACAGGCACTGGGGCGCGAGGGCGCCGTCCCGGTCATTCTCACCAACCGTTCTTGTAAATGGGTACAGCGCTACTGCAGCGTACTAGGCCTCGATCGCATTCTTCTGTACGAGGATTACGTCGATCCATCGCATGGCGCCGAGGACGCACAGTTGATCGAGTCTTTCCTCGTAACCAATCCCTCGCTGCACCAACTGCTCGACTTTTCGTTCGACGACATCAACATCGGCAAACATGCTCTCTCGACAGTTCTTCGGCATATCCATGCCGGCAACGTGCATCTCGAAAATCCCGAGACCCGGGCCATCGTCACCGATGCTTTTCTCACCGCAATCACCGCCGTACGCGTTGCACAGGCGGTGCTCACAGCGCTCCGTCCCAGCATCCTCGTTGTCAACGACGCGGCGTACACCCCATACGGACAACTCTTCGAGGTCGCGGTGCACATGGGCATCCGGGCCGTGTGGTACAGCTACAGCCAACGGTTGGATTCTTTTACGCTCAAACGTTTTCGGACGACGCACAACATGCTCGACCCCATCTCTCTTTCTCCGCAAACATGGACAGAAGTCCGTGCAATGCCGTGGGACGAGGCAAAAGAAGAAACGTTCATGCAGGAGCTGCGCGGGCATTACCAGGACCGGTCGTGGTTCAACTTCGTTCTCTCCCGAAAAAAAATCCATCATGCTCCACACGATGTCAGGTCGAAACTGAAGCTGGACCCCCAAAAGAAAACTGCTGTGATCTTCACGCATGTGGCATGGGATGCGTCGTTTTTCTTCGGAAGCAACTTGTTCGCCGACTACGACGAGTGGCTGGTAGAAACAGTGAAGATCGCGTGCGAGAATACGCACCTCAACTGGGTGATCAAGCTGCATCCCGATTACATCTGGCATACCAGCGGCATGAAACACCAAGAAGAAATGCGCGATATGATCGCCGTTGTAGCGAATGTCGGGTCTCTCCCGCCACACATCACCGTCGTTCCGCCGGATACCGACATCAGCACGTACTCGTTCTTCGCCGTTGCAGACTACTGTGTCACCGTGCGCGGCACTGTGGGGCTCGAGTGTCCGTGTTTCGGCATCCCGGTGATTACTGCGGGCACCAGCCGCTATTCGGACCTTGGTTTCACCGAGAATTCTGCAACCATCGGTGAGTACCTGGAAAAACTGCGCTCGCTCCATACCTTGCCGCCGCTGAACCCCGAACGTACAACACTCGCACGCAAACATGCGTGGGGCCTCTTCGTGCTCCGACCGCTTCGCTTCAGCAGCATTGAACTCGTTCCCCTCTATAGCGATGGCGACGTAGTGGATCATACTGTCGTCATCCATGCCCGCTCACACGACGATATTGTGAGCGATACTGGCCTACAAACATTTGCGACGTGGGTGATGGAGTCGGAAGAAGAGGATTATGTGAACCGACATGGGGTATGATCACGCCATGAAGATCGCTGTGTTTGCGCCCGATCTGGAAGGAAAAACCGGTTGGAGCAGGTACGCTCTAGACCTCGTCCGGGCGCTCATCGCACGCGGACACACAGTGTATGCGATCGTACGTCGCAAATCTGCCAACGCACCCTGCGCCGAGCATGCGATCGTCGCCGCGCCACACAGGCTGTTGGATTCCCCGTTTCTGCGATGGATCAGCGGGTACCGCGCCGCGCGATTACTGAACAGACTGCAACCGGACATCGTGCACTTCATGGCGGAGCCGTATGCACTGCTGTTGCCCGCTTTTCCACAACACAGCAAAACCTTTCTGACCATCCACGGGACGTACGCAGTCGCCGGGCTTTCTGCTTCTGCCGAACTCAGGAAACTGACTGCGGATGTCTATCGTGCTATCGATAGCATCGTTTCCGTCAGCCATTTCACGAAGAAGGCCGTACGCGAGAGCGCCCCGCAACTTTTTGATGATGCCAAACTGCGGGAGAAAATCATTGTGATTCATAACGGCGTCGATCTGTCGCGAGCGACGCCGACAACACGGCCCATGCATGACATACGCAGGATTCTTGGAGTCGGACCGGTCAAACACCGCAAAGGATACTGCGAGGCTGTCGAGGCATTGGCGGAATTTCGCCGGAAACACGATGTGCACTTCGTCTACGACATCATCGGACCGATGGAAGAAGACCCCGCGTATGTTGCACGCCTCAAAGCCTGCATCACTCAACACGGACTGGAAGACAGTGTGAGAATACGGGGCAGCGTCTCGGACACAGAACTGCGTCAGGCATACGACAACGCGGATGCATTTTTGCTTCTGTCGCTACAAGAAGGAGTTTCCATAGAGGGATTCGGTCTGGTCTTTCTGGAAGCGAACAGTTGGGGTGTGCCTGTCGTCGGCCCGACGACTGGTGGGTGTCCCGAAGCCATCGACGAAGGCAAGAGCGGATACGTCTGCAACCCGTACGATACGCTGTCTATCGCCGACCGGTTGCACGACATCTTGGTTTCGAGAACGATCGATCGGGAGTCGTGTCTTGCCTGGGCCCGCGCGCATGCGATCGAACACGTAGCCGAAGAGATGGAAAAATACTATCGGCAGCTGAAGGGAACCGATGTCACAACAGTCTGATTCGTTTCAGC
>CAYWEU010000143.1:0-3231 GCA_964457395.1 uncultured Candidatus Peribacteria bacterium | reverse complement strand
GATATCGAACGGTTTGAGCTTCTCGCTTCGCCTTACTTTATCCGCCAGTGCCGCGATGGTTACCGTCGGCGGAATCGTATTTGGCATCTCGCACACAGTCGTAACACCTCCGGCAATGGCGGCCTCTGATTCGGATAGCATCGTCGCTTTATGCTCGAGCCCCGGCTCGCGGAAGTGCACGTGGCAGTCGATGAGTCCTGGTAGAAGAAGTAGCCCCTGTGCAGAGATGACTTCGGCATCCTTCGACGCAGATACCTTTGGCTGGATGCTCTTGATGATGCCGTTTTCGACAAGCACGTCGCACGGACTCGCATCAACCGCTCCGGCGATGGTGACTCCTTGCAGTAAAAACGTCTTCATCGTCAACGATCATAGCACAACGTCGCTCTCAGACCTTTCCGAGCATCATGGCTAGTAATGCCATGCGCACCGGCACGCCATTGGCGGCTTGGCGGAAGTAGGCGGCGTTGCCGAGTGCATCCACGTCGGTTGCGATCTCGCCGACGCGCGGCAGCGGATGCATGACGATCACTTTTTTTCCTTTCACATGCTCGGCAGTCAGCACGTACTTGAGTTTCAATCGGTCGTACTCGCTGCGGTCTGAGAATCGTTCTTGCTGGACACGCGTCATGTACAGCACATCCGCGTCCAGTCCTTCCGCCAGTTCGGTTGTCTCGGTGTAGGAGATGTTGCGTTCTTTTAGGAAATTGGTGACTTTTTTCGGCATCGTGAGCTCGCTCGGGGAGATGAGTGTCATCCGGATATTGTTGTAGAGGCCCAGCAGGTAGCTGAGCGAATGCACCGTACGGCCGTAGCGCAGGTCTCCGACCATGGCGACGTGTATGGTATCGATGCTGCCGTGTTCTTTCTGGATCGTGTAGAGGTCCAGCAGTGCTTGCGTGGGGTGCTGGCCGGGGCCGTCACCGGCGTTAATGAACGGCACGGTGCTCACCGCAGCCGCGCGATCGGCACTGCCTTGTTCGGGGTGACGCATGGCGATGATGTCGCTGTACGAGCTGGCCATGCGGATGGTGTCCTCGATCGACTCTCCTTTGTAGAGCGAGCTGAACTGCACGCCTTCGGCGGAGACCACCGACCCCCCCAAACGGCACATCGCCGACTCGAAGCTCAGGCGCGTGCGTGTGCTGGGTTCGTAAAATAGTGCCGCGAGTACCTTGCCCTCCAGCAGTTTGCTGCCGCCTTTTTGCAAGATCGTTTCCATCTTCTTCGCCACGGACATGATGTACTCGGTATCGTCCCGGGTGAACTGCTTCGTCGAGGTGAGGGAGGTGAAGGGGAGGGGCATCGAAAGGGATGATAGCACTAGAGGAGGAATCCAAAGAAGCCAAAGAGTCCAACGATGGCGTTCCTTGGTTTCATTGGTTTCTTTTTTCTTCTGGCCTTACGATACCCCTGTGAACACCCGCGCCATAGCAACCTCCACTCTTTGGCAGATCGCCAGCCAGTTCACTATGGCGGCTCTCAGCACCGTGTCGGTGAAGTTCGTGGCAATAGGGCTGACCACGCAGTTGGCCGGCAGCTACAACTCGGCCTATGGTTTCTTGCAGCTGTTCGCCATTCTTGCCGACTTCGGCTTGTATGCGGTGTCCGTGCGCGAGGTCAGCCAGGCCAAAGACCCCAAGCGTGTGCTGGGTGCGCTGCTCGTGCTGCGGTGCGCGATCATGACGATTTCTCTTGGCTCCGCGCTGATCATCGTCTGGCTGATGCCCGCATGGAGCGGCACGCCGCTCCCCATGGGCGTGACCATCGCGGCGCTCGTGCCGTTCTTCACGCTTCTGTCGGGCGTGCTGCGCACGATCTTCCAGATTACGTACAACATGCACCTGGTCTTCATCGCCGAAGTCACGCAGCGCGTCATCTCGACCGGGCTCATGTCGATCCCCATCCTGCTGGGTGTGCGTCACAGTACCAGCATCGTCGTGTATCACCAGCTACTGCTGGCTGGTGGCATGGGTGCCGTTGTGTTGTTCGCACTCTCTGTCGTCTTTGCGTTTCATCTGCTGCCGGTGCAGCTGTGCTTCGACCGCACGTTGCTCAAGAGAATTCTGCGAGCATCGTTGCCCTACGGAGTCGCGTATGTGTGCGTCGCGCTGTATCGCCAATTCGATCTGACGATGATCGCGCTGCTACACCCGGACTTCCAACTGCAGAATGCGTACTACGGTTTCGCCGGGCGCATCACCGAGATGACGTATCTCGTGCCGACATTCCTGCTCAACTCCATACTGCCGATCCTCAGTAAGCGCCATGCCAACGGCGAGCGCACGCAACAGCTGCTCGGCAAAACATTGCTGTCGATTCTGATCATCGGCTCGCTGGCGGCACTCTTCTCCGCGCTGTGGGCCCGGCCGATCATGCAGTTGCTGACGACCGATGCGTACCTTAGCACTCCCACGCACCCGGGAGCAGATACGGCGTTGTCGATGCTGAGCATTCCGCAGCTGCTCAACGGCATGGTGCTCTACAGTTTTTACGTCTTGCTGACGCTGCACGAATGGCGAGCGTTGGTGAGGACCATGCTCCTTGGCGTTGTGCTGTCGATCGGCATGAACATCTGGCTGATTCCACACCATGGATTCGTGGGTGCGGCGATGACGTCGATCACGGTGCATGCTTTCCTCGTCGTACTCCTGTTGCCCCAGGCACTGAGGCGCATGAGCATCGTCCTGCCATGGCAACTGTTACTGCGATGGCTCGGTTTTTCCGCTACGGTCCGCGCGCTGCTCTTCTTGGTTGCTCCGTTGCTGACACACGAGTGGAAAACTGTTCTGGCCATTCTGCTTATTCTTCCGTCGATCGCCGCGATGTTCGTCGGGTTCCGGCTGCATCGATCCTTGATCGGGAGCTTCGACTGATCGATCGCAAAATATTGATAATCGTTCGTCAATCATCCGTGCATCAGGGGTGTAGATTTCTTGCGAAAAACGCCTTGCTGTCAACGAGTTTCGTCTTTGCCATCTGGACGTGGAAACACGGTTTGGTACCATAGTCTCCAAATAACTTGGAGCGCTTTGCGTGTCCACTTCTTTCCCTTCTTCTTCCCCTACTCTCATGATTTCTTCTCTCCGTCGCCGAGCCTGCCTGTCCGGTAGGCAGGGTTTTACCCTCATCGAACTTCTGCTCGTGATCGGCATCATCGCCATCCTGGCCTCGATCGTCATCGTCGCCATCAACCCTACCAAGCAGCTTGGTGACGCTCGCAACGCACAG
>CAYWEU010000142.1:0-2927 GCA_964457395.1 uncultured Candidatus Peribacteria bacterium | reverse complement strand
CTTGCGCGTTCTGCGTTTCGGGAGGGGCGGGGCGCGGCAAAGCCTCGTCAAGCCGGGCGATCCGGATTATCTGGGGTTGCCCTATGCGCGGGTCGCGCTGGTCGGACTGGCGTTGTCCGAAGAACCCCGCCGCTTTCTGGTCGTCGGGCTCGGCGGCGGCACGCTGCCCATGTTCCTCCGCAAGTACTACCCGAACGCCACCATCGACGCGGTGGATAATGAACAGAGAAGATGATGGCTACACGATCTTTCGTGCATGCACGTTGCTATACCCAGAATTGTGCAACTCAATGCAAATGTGTGGCCGGGAGGAACGAGTGCAACAGTGGGTGTAGACATCATCCTCTCTGTTCGTCGCCAGTGGTGTGAAGGACCTGAGGTGTCTTGTTGGCCGGGGCGTCCCCCGGCTTGCCTTGCATCCTCTGTGGTGCGTGGCTTGTATGTGTTTGTATTCGTTTTGTCTGTGTCTTGGTGTTCGATTTCCTCGTGTTTGGAAGAAATCATGCCATCATAGTCAGTACAGAAATTTCCGCAAGTCAAAGGGCTCGATAGATTTCCACACATATGTTTGAGTATATTTTGTGTACGTGGAAGAACATTGCGACTTTTCCTCACTAATTAGGGCTGAAACGATATTTTATTTGAATATTTCTGCCTGCTCTCAACACACCTCTACTCTTATCTGCGGTAGGCAGACCCAGCCTTTTTCCTTGGTGTAGCGATAGGGAGGAGTGAGAGAGGAACTGGCAACACGTTCTGTACAACCTGCAGAGCTATTTCTCAAAGAAAAGGGCCCTCTTAGACCCTTGACGTGGAGCTTGGGATATGGATGATGTTCCGCAACATTTTCTTTTCCCTTTTACACACTCTATGGTGAAAAACGCCCCCCTTCCTTGGTATTCCAGAGGCGAACAGATGTTCTTTACGAATACTGGAACAGCAGAGGCCAATACCCACAGCAGTACGCAAGCAACGGCATTCCATCGTCGTGACATGCTCCGCCTGCTTGCTGCTGGCGGCATCTTGCTTGGGACTGCGGCGTGCAGTAACCGGCGCGAAAAGCATGGACAAGACAATCAGCACGTGGGCAACTCCCATACTGCGCATGGAGTATCACCAGAACTCGAGCTTGCGTGGCAAAAAGGCTTTACTCAGCGCAACGGACACGCGTTGTTGGATGCCATGCAGAAGGACTCGGGGACAGGAAAGAGTAAAAATCTGCAGTTGCATATGGAGAAACAGCATGTCGCCAGAGAGGGCCTGGTACCACAGACGAGCATTGACATTCGGTGTGTCGAAGATCGTCTTACACTGCCCGGTTGCGGCTGTGTGGGTTGCTTGATCATTGCAGCAAATACAGGAAACAGCAGCGACAAAAACCCCATGAGATATGTTTCTCCAAAGGAGGCTGCGCAGATGATTCTACATTCAGACATGGTCAAGACGCATCGAGACCTTCCTATGAACATGAACACCCACAGCTTGTGTGGTGGCGGAGCCATAGCGGCCGAGCTCGCAGGAGTGCATATGGGTGTCACGAAAGATGATCGGAAGCGCAACATCGATCAGTTTGTCAAAGACTGGGGCAGGCAACTGGCGTTAGAGTTGGGTAATTTGGAACCAAAACGCAAAATTTCTTCCAACCATATCGGTTCACAGGAGTTCGACGGTCCGGAAGACGGTCATCCTGCACAAACACTGGCCATTCCATTATTCGAAGGAAAGTATCTCAACCCAAAGTTCCCAAAGCTGCCGCAAGGTATGGAGATAGATCCTCGCGTGATTTTCGATCCAGATACCCTGCGCATGCACATTATAGCTTCCATTGGCATTCTCTTCGATCACGGTGCGCATCATGATGACGTGCCGCTCTTGGTGTACGCATTTGGCGACGAGAAGCTGGTCGAGAAATATTACCCCAATGTCGAAGGTATCATTGAAAACGATTTGCCCGAGGCGCAGCGGAAAAAGGTGCTGCGTGGCAGCGCTGTTGTTGCAGCCTAGGGCAAGGGTACGGAAAAATAGTTGACAGTCCGAGCTGCATATTTGTCTGCCGAGAGTCGCAGTATCGGGATACATTCGCGACAAGAATCCGACTGCGTATCCAAACAGTCTCTAAAGCCCTTGTCATCCATTTGATTGGCTCGTAGAATGCCCGAACACGAAAGTCGCCCCCATCAGTTTTCTTCTTTTTCTTCTCTGCGTATGCCCGGAACAATTTCCCAAGTCGTCGGAGCCGTCGTTGACTGCCAATTTCCCGAAAACGAATTGCCGGCTATTTTCTCCGCACTGCGAGCCAAGATTGGCGAGGAGACTCTGACGCTGGAGGTACAAGCGCACTTGGACGGGTACAAAGTCCGCACGGTGGCCATGGGCTCGACGGACGGGCTGTCACGCGGAACCGAAGTGCTGGATACCGGCGGCCCCATCAACGTTCCGGTCGGCCAAGAGACACTCGGCCGCATGTTCGACGTTCTGGGCAAACCGCTGGACGGCAAGCCGGAAGTAAAGACGAAAAAAACGTATTCTATCCACCGACCTGCTCCAAGCTTTGCGGATCAGACCACTGACACAGAAGTCCTAGAAACGGGCATCAAAGTCATCGACCTTATCTGTCCTATTTTGAAAGGCGGAAAAGTCGGACTCTTCGGCGGAGCCGGTGTCGGCAAGACCGTCGTTGTCAAAGAGCTCATCCGTTCGGTCGCTGCCGAGCACGGGGGATACTCGGTGTTTGCCGGAGTAGGGGAGCGCACGCGCGAGGGCAACGACTTGTACTACGAAATGTTGGAGTCCGGCGTGCTGGACAAAACCGTACTGGTCTTCGGCCAGATGAACGAGCCGCCGGGAACGCGTCTGCGCGTGGCGCTGTCGGGCTTGTCCATGGCAGAGTACTTCCGCGACGAGGAACAGCGCGATGTGCTGTTGTT
>CAYWEU010000141.1:0-1866 GCA_964457395.1 uncultured Candidatus Peribacteria bacterium | reverse complement strand
AGCGTGCATTCGCACACCTTGACCGGATTCGCACACTGGTTGCTCAGAAGAGCGATGCGACGTTGCGGTGCCGCATCGAAAGTCACAACACATTTCCACGGTCCACGGGGTTATCGTCATCCTCTTCAGGATTCGCTGCTCTTACGCTCGCAGCGTGCGATGCGCTGGGATTAACACTTTCGCAGCGCGAACTTTCGATTCTTGCACGGCAAGGTTCTGGCTCCGCATGCCGTTCAATACCGGATGGATTCGTCGAGTGGCTCGACGGCGACAGTAGCGATACCTCGTACGCGCAGACGATTTTCCCGCCTGGTCACTGGGCGCTTGCCGATGTGGTCGCGGTCGTCACGACGACACCCAAGACTGTTTCCAGTAGTGATACCCATCGTGCAGTGCGAGAGAGTCCATTGTATGCGTCGCGTGTAGCACAGATGCCCGAGCGCATCCGAGCATGCAAAGACTATCTGAAGGCAAAAGATCTCTCGAAGCTTGGGCCTCTCATCGAGCAAGAATCGCTCGATCTCCATGCGCTCTACGAAAGCGTGGGTATCGTGCAGCGCAGTCCTCAGGCCCTGCAGATTACGGCACTCGTTCCACAATGGCGCGAAGAATTTCCTGTGTATTTTTCGTTGAATACCGGCCAGAACGTTCACCTGATGTGTGAGCAAAAGAATGTTGATGTGCTCAAAGCGAAACTTCGAGAGTTGCCCATTGTACGAGACATCATTGTGAATCTGCCGGCACAAGGAGCGAGATTGAGCGAAGGGCATTTGTTCTAATCGTCTCGGAATCTCAATCTTTTTTCTCGACGCACGTCCCCCTCACCCGGCGCTACGCGCCACCCTCTCCCCCTTGTCGGGGGGAGAGGGAGTGCGGTCACGCTTATTTCATCATTCACTTGATCACCAGTACCATGCCTCCGCCGCCGGTGCGCCCTCCTGCGCCGATAATTTTCGCGGCTCCGCCCGATTTCTCGATGTCCGCGATTATTGTTTGCACGTCTTCCGGGACGACTCCAAGGGCTACTTGCGCGCGATGATGATCGGGTAAGACCGTCATTGGCGATTCTCCGGCAAGCAGACGCTCGGTGCATGTTCCGATTGTTTCTAAAGCGGCAGCGACATCAGGTTCGCTACTGCGAGATTTGACCCATGCGATCAGCTCTGGCGTAGGTTCGTTTGGGACGCCGGTGTCGAGGAGTGAGTACTTGGTAGCGGATAGCGGATAGCGGGTAGCCGGTAGCGGGTGGGGCTTTTTCCCTTTTTGGAATACGAGAGGCACGTTGTTCCAGATGACCGCAAAGTCTATGCCGCTGTGGCCAGGGTTTACTTTGCCTTCGATTTCCAATGCTTGCGTTTCGCAGTTTTCTCCCAGTAAACAGCGAGCGACAGCGATGACCAGTGCGCTCGAAGAACCCATGCCTTTGCCAAGGGGGATAGAATTATCTATCTCCAGTGTCCCGACAAAGCGTTTCTGCGCTTTTTTTTCGCACAGTCGTATGACTCGCTGGGCATACGTCAGCCAGAGCGGGTGCAACAGCTCGTCGGTCGACGAGATTTTCAAGTCCGTGGCGCCTCGGCCCTCTTTCCATGTCACATGAAGTTCCTGCTTGGACGGCACGGCGATGCCAGGCTTGCCAAAGAGCACGGCGTACTCGCCGCTGAAGATGATTTTGCCGGGTGCGAACGAAGAGCGTGTATCCATGCGTGGATTGTCATACTATACGTTGTGTATGGACGACGTCACCGCTTTCAACGCGTACATGGCGCAAATGCTGCCAAACATCGAAGCAGCACTCGATCGACTGAGCACGCTTGCGCCGCCGCACAACAACACCGTGGTGGCAGAGGCCATGCGCTACAGCCT
>CAYWEU010000140.1:0-4155 GCA_964457395.1 uncultured Candidatus Peribacteria bacterium | reverse complement strand
AGTTATGTAAAAGGCTTCGACGGAGCCAAAGAACTGCGGATGAAGGTGTTGCAGTTGGAGAAGTTTGAGGATGTGAGAACGTCATTGACGAAAGTATAAAATATTATAAAATAGTTACATGGAACTTCATCGTGAAGAACTTTCGGTTGAAGCATTCGCAGAATCGGTGGATCTCGAGCGTTTGTTTGTGGAATTCATTGAGACATTTGTTCTCGAAAGCACCTCGTGGAAAATCGATGGCCTCTATCATACCCCGGCTGTTGGTCAGAAAATTCTTGTGAATATTCGAACACTCGGATTTGCCGGACTTTCGGAAGGGCGCTGGAGGTCAGTCGTTGGGTTTGATGGGCCAAATCAGCCGACGATTTTGGAACATATCGAGTCGTTGATCCGCGTCTTTGGTCGTCATTGTAAGATTGATTCGCCGCAAGATCTTGTCATGATTAGTGAGGCATTTCGGATCATCGCACCCGAGGCTTCGACAGATGCACTGCTTCAAATGCTTGCCGAAACTGCTGTGAATCAGGCATTGGATAAAAGTGGAATCGGCATGGTGGAGCAACGACCAGTACGCTCTCAGATCGATGTTGATCTTCTTCGAGAGAGCCAACAAATCGTGCAGCTAGTGCGTACGAAAATCAATCGGTTCATCGCACCCTCGTGAACATGAATTGTAGCGAGGACTGCATCGTCAGGCTGCTTCCTTTTCTTCCATCTCATAATCAAAATCCAACAGGTTGCCTCCGAGTGATTTCTTTAAAGCTCCTAATCGTAGAACTTCCGGGTCTTCGCCTCTTTCTCTCTTTGTTGCCAGGGCTCTCCAATCATGCCTTTTTCCGAAAGCTTCTGTCTTTGCAACTGCATGCTTGATGGCGAACTCTTTTGTTACAGTTCTTGGGACATGCACATTTCTCGACTGTAATTTTTGATCTTGGTGTATCTCAAGAAGTTCATGAATTGTTCCACGGGTTGTGTGTTCAATTACTTGAGGGCGAAAACGCACATGCATGCTTATGGCAGCTTTTAAGGCATTTTCGATGTAGCCGGGAAAGTGTGTTCTTAGATGATCGGCGAACCCCAGGACATCTTCCTCACTGGCGCCCTCGAACGTATTCACAAATCCTGGCATGCAAATATTCTCTTCTTTCCAAAGGAAATGTCAAGAATTTCGGACATTTACAATTGTACCTTCATGCTCGGGCCCATCGTCGGGTTTACCGAGAGGCTGACGATGTAGTTCGTCTTGATGGCCGCGGGCTGCGCGTCTTTTATGGCTTGGACGAGGACGGCCAAGTTTTCTTCCAGCTTCTTGGCGCCAAACGATATTTTGCCAAACGTAGTGTGAATGATGCCCTGCTTGTCCATCTTGAACTCGATGCGGCCCTTCTTCAGTTCTTCGATGACTTTACCCGGCTTGTCGGACACCGTGCCGGACTTGGGGCTGGGCATCAGGCCCTTGGGACCCAAGACTTTGGCCAGTTTGCCGAGGTCTTTCATGATCTGCGGGATGGCGACGGCGACGTCGAAGTCGAGCATGCCGCCTTCGATTTTCTTGATCAGGTCTGCAGCTCCGACGTAGTCTGCTCCGGCTTTCTTGGCTTCGTCCTCGAAATCTTCGGTCACGAATGCCGCGATGCGGACTTTCTTGCCGGTGCCGTGCGGCAAGCTGACGGTGCCGCGTACCAACTGGTCGGCTTGCGACATGTCCGCACCGATGCGGATGTGCGCCTCTGCGGATGCGTCGAACTTCGTGATACTGACTTTCGTCAACAACTCCGCTGCTTCTGCGACGGAATAACCAGGCTTGGTGATGAGTTTCTTCTTCTCGGCGTGTTTCTTTCCGCCTTTAACGATTTCTTTGGCGACTTTGGCCATGGTAGATGGGGGAACGTGGTAGTGGCGTCCGGGCTTCACCTTGGCAGGCTACGCCGAGACTTCCACGAAAAGCTGGGGCATTGTGAGGGAGCTTGAGGCTCTGCGCAAGGTATTTTGTTATTTTGTGGCTAGATCTGTCGCCTCACCCCCACCCCTCTCCCCGAAAGGGAGAGGGGAGCTCTGCTGAGGGAGAAAAAGAGGATGAGAAATACTCAAGGAGGAAGCACGCATACAACAAAAACATTCCCCCTCTCCCCAGCGCAGCGGGAGAGGGGTGGGGGTGAGGTGAGAACATCAAAAAACTTCGTTACGCAAAGTCTAGAGACGAAGCTACAACTATTTTTTCTTCCCCTTTGCCATCCGTGTACCATGCGTTCGCTGCTTATGAGACAGGTGCATGGAGAACAGCAACATGGTGAGGAGGCCGAGCAAGAACAACGTCGCCGGCATTTGCCAATCGAGGAGGACGTGATTCACGAGGAACATCATCATGAGTGACAGTCCCGAGAAGATTGCCAGCAGCGCACCAATTGCTTCGAAGCAGTGACAGAAGACCGAGCGGACGACTACGACCGATGCTTCATCCAGTTCGTAGGCGACGCGGCTGAAGTGCACGACGATGCCCAGACCGACGACCAGGAACAGCACCAGCGAATACAGTGTCGTGATGTCCGGAACGGTGTTGCTCATCAGGTTATACGCGAGCGGAACGATGCTTGCAGCCATCAGCAGAATACCGACTGTTTTCATGAAGTAGCAGAAGATCGCCTGTCCCACGGCCATGGGCTTGGCTTCGGCAACCATCAAGCTCGGGATGTAGAGCACGATGAATGCCAAGAAGAGCGCCAGCGGCAACCATAGGAGTTGGCCGGACTGGAAAATATCCAGTGCGAAAGATGTGTCCATGAGAACAGGGGAAAACTGTGGATATCATCATAACGTTTTTTTGCCGCGTGTACGCGCAAAAGGCCTTGATGATGATCTAAAGTAGTATCTGAAATGAAATCCGCGGACGATAGGATCGTCCGTTACGGAGGTGTTATGGCGTATTATTTTACAACCAATCCCATGTTTTTTGCCGTGCCTGCGATGGTGCGTTTTGCCGACTCGAGATTCGTCGTGTTCATGTCGGGCATCTTTTGCTTGGCGATTTCCTCTATATCCTTCCAGCTGATCTCGCCGATTTTCTCTTTGTTCGGCTGGCCAGATCCTTTTTCTTTGCCCAGCTTTTGCAAGATGAGGTACGACGCCGGGGGCTGCTTGAGAATAAACGTAAAACTGCGGTCTTCGAACAGCGTGATTTCGACAGGGATCAGCTGCCCCATGCGGGCTTTGGTGCGATCGTTGAACTTCGCGCAGAAATCCTGAATATTGATGCCCGCTTGTCCTAGCACCGGGCCCAGCGGGGGAGCCGGGTTGGCCTGTCCGCCTTTTGCCTGCGTTTTGATGATCTTGATGACTTTCTTGGCCATAGCCGGAGTACTCTAGAGAGGAGGTTTTAGGCTGTCAATATGGATTCGGGGCCGAGAAGAGGAAATCAAAGAAATCAAGGAAATCGAGGATCGCATTCTGCCTTTCCTTATTTTGTCAGTTCTTGCATCAGTGATTCCACCGCCGTATCTTGCCCTTCAGCGACATGGAACTCGTAGATACGGTTGCGGGAACGGATGAGCATGATCTTCTCTGCACTGATGACCGGGTCGAGGAACGAGAGCATGTCCATGGGTGCGCCGTCATCGGGAACGATACGCTCGTCGATCAAATCTTGTAGCTTGTTGGAGAACGCGCTCTGGAGTTGCTGCTTGAGTGCGATGTACGTGATTTTTGCATCGGGATGCTCGACCCAGGCAAACAGCGCGGCGCGGTCGTTGTTCGAGAGCAGCACGAGCGTTGTTGCCTGCTGTCCCACAGGCGTTCCAAATTGCAGCAGGCTCGTCTCGCGTGTTTCCGCCAGCGTGAACCCTAAGCGCCCGACGATGCTCTCCACACTTTCGAATTCCTTCTTCTGGGTTCCTTTCTTGACGCTGCGTTGCGAAGAGCTGTTGTCGGTCGCGGTTTGCGAACCTGTCGTAGTGCTTGGATCTTGCGCAACGATGCTCCTGCCCCTCTCTTTCAGCAGATAATCAGCTCCGCCGATGCCACCAAGCACGAGAGCGAGGATGAGGCCGGTGACAAGGGTGCGGCTCTGCACGGGGAGAGTGTAGCAGAGGAGAGGAAGAACAGGGCGTTTTGTGAGGAAAACGAGGAAATCGAACCTGCCTGCCGGTAGGCAGGGATATC
>CAYWEU010000139.1:0-3176 GCA_964457395.1 uncultured Candidatus Peribacteria bacterium | reverse complement strand
ACCAAACGCTCAAATCTGTCGCGCATGCGTTCATATGTGGAAAGGGGATTGGGCCGGAAGAATCATTCGTCCCAGAGCAGTGCACCACCCATGTCAGCTCTCTTCTATCCCTATGTACCGTTTCATTGACATGTTTTGCCTCGGAAAAACTTGTCAGAAGTTCTTTTTCGATGAATACAAGAGTTGTTCAACATAAAATGGCTTATAGAAGCCATTGGGGATGGTAAAAATGGTTACTTTCCCTCAATATGCAAAGAAAATGCAACATTTCGAATGTTTTTCTGGTGATTCCATGTATGAACACACCATGAACACTATCTTTGATCAATAGAATTCCGCATTTGCGAATTTTCGATTGCAGCTCGTTTTTGCCTAGTACAAGAGCAGAGATGGTCCAACGGACCGCAACCAGATGCCAAACTTTGAAGGACAAAAGTTGTAACAATTTTCGTTCTCCACACGTTTACAGGTACGCACAGGAAGCAGGTTGTTATCTTGATCGCGCAATCCAATTGCCGCTAGGATCTCCCTGATCAGTCCATACTTTCCTCCGAAAGAGGAATGGTGCACCCCCTCGTGGGGTCTGATCCGTGTCGTTGGTTCCTTCACATACCGGCACTCCCACGTCCGGAATTTCCGAGGCGTAGGATTCTCACATTCGTCTCCGCAAGGATCGAATCGTGCACTCCACTTCAAGCATTCAATATTCTTTTGTGAGCATTCGTCATTGCGTATGCCCTCTTTACATGTAAGGAGAAGTCTTCACGTTTGTGCAAGACGACCAATACGACGACGATGCGCGCGTGCGTAAGGAACATGCGCCTCTCACATATTTTCTTTCCCCCTTTTCCTTACACCTTATATATATGAACCTCTCTTCTCTAAAGAAGGTGTTCGCAGGTGTGTCGGCAGCAGCGATGATGATGACCAACGTGGCCACTGTCTTTGCAGCATACTCCGACGTCACCCCGGGCATTTGGTACGAGGATGCCGTTATGGCGTTTGTTGACGCCGGGCATCTCGATGGTACCCAAACACGCTTCCGCGGCGGCGAGCTCGCCAACCGTGCGGAGTTTGTCAAACTCGTCGTCGCTCTCAATGGCGGCGTCATCAACACCGCTCCTGCGGTTCCTTCCTTCGACGACGTAGCTACCGGAGCTTGGTACTACAAGTTCTTCGAGGAAGCCGGCACAGAAGGTTGGGTTCGTGGTGATGGGTCTTGCTTCGGCACGCACCCTTGCTACGCCCGTCCCGCTGCCAACATTAACCGCGCCGAGGCTGCTGCGATCATCGTTCGCGCCTTCGGTCTCGAAGCAGCAGGTGCTGCACCACAGTTCGTCGACAACCCGTCGGGCAAGTGGTACACCGCTGACATTCAGACTGCTGCAGACCACTGTGTCTTGCAGGGTGATGATTCCACGGGCCGCGTCCGCCCAGGCGACAACATGAACCGCGCCGAAATGGTCGTCATGTTGCACCGCGTCGATCAAGGTCTGACCTTCGGCGAGGATTGTGGATCCGTCTCGATCTCCGAGCCGATGATCAAGGATGTTGTCGCAACATCCGCCACGACTGTCGAAGTCGACTTCAACGTTTCAGTCGATGAGACTGCAGCAAAGACCAAGTCCATGTACACCGTTACGGGCCCCGCACTCGCGATCGACTCCGTCAAAATGGTAGACAAGGACACGGTAGAACTCACGCTGGGCACGGCGATGGACGCCAACCACCAGTACACCCTCAGCGTCGTCGACATGATGACGACTGATGGCAAGCAGTTCTCCGACTCTCAGACATTTGTCGGATACACGAATGTTGTCCAGGGCAATGGAACGCTCGAGGCGACTCTCTCTGCTAAAAACCCTCTCGGCGACACTGTCCCGAAGGGTGCCCAGGGTATCGTCTTCACGAGCATCGATCTCGCAGCTTCTTCTGACGACGTCTCGCTCGAGAACCTCACCGTTCTCCACGAAGGCTTCGGTGACAGTGCTGATTTCTCCGGCGTTTACGCCGTTGTGAATGGTGCTCGCGCCTCTCGCAAGCGCACGATCGATTCTCAGAGCAACACAGCCACGCTCCGCTTCACGACTCCTCTTGTCGTCAGGGCCGGCCAGAAGCTCACGCTGCAACTTGCAGGTGACCTTACGACCAGTGCAACGGTTTCCGCTGAGCACGCGCTCAGCGTGGAGCTCCCAAGCGACGTCATGTCGAACGCCAAGTCCGTCAAGGGTAACTTCCCTCTGAAGGGCAAGTCGTTCCGTGTTGCCGCAGTGAGCGCAGGTTCTGTATCTATTGCATACCGCTCCGTTACGCCTTCGCAGGTCAAAGTTGGCGACAAGGCTGCGACGATCGGCAAGTTTGAGATCTCTCTCGACTCTGTCGAAGACCAGACCATCTACTCGATGACCTTCGAGAACGATGGCACCGCCAGCGACGGTGACTACACGAACATCGCAGTCAAGCGATCCGACGGTACCGTGTTGACCAAGGCCGTCGCTTCTTCCGTCAGCGATTTCACGACAGTCGTCTTCGATCCGCCGTTTACGGTGCTCGAGGGTGACAGAGTCACGCTCAGCCTCGTCGCTGATATCGTAGGAGGCGCTGCCAAGAACATGAAGTTCCACTTCGATGAAACCGGCGACATCTTCGCTGTCGGTTCTCTCTATGGATACGGTGTCAACGGTCAGTTGTATGGCTCCGCCATCAAACTCCCGACCGAAACATCCACACTGCCGGCTACCGTCCGCATCGATGCCGGTCAGTTTACTATCTCTGTCGATGGTCCAGTCACGCAACAGTTCACCCGCAAAGACAAGAACGTTGTTCTTGCCAACGTGTGGTTCGAGACAGGGGGTGAGGACGTCGATGTCGAAAACCTTTACGCGTTGATCCAGGGTCAGACATCGACTGGCGCATCCTTCAACCAGGGTCGCGCTGCGGTGACTGCCGCTGATGCTATCAACGAAGCACTCGAGAAAGTCGAGATCCGCAATACGACCACCGGCCGAACGATTTCCGGTGTGCGTTTGACGGGTAGTGCCGACAGCTCGACTGATGCCACGGGCACCAACGTCACCGCTTCCGGTGCTATCCAGGTGTACCGCTTCGATGACTTCATCCTCAAAGGCAAGGAGAAGTACGAGTTCCGTGTCAACTTTATTGACAACAGCGGAACC
>CAYWEU010000138.1:0-3444 GCA_964457395.1 uncultured Candidatus Peribacteria bacterium | reverse complement strand
CATCAGCAAGAACAGCCCCATGCCAAACAGTATCTCGCGGTTTCGACGCAGCAACCATAGTCCTCCTAGCATGAGTGCAATGGCCGCACAGAGCCAGAGAATGCCTGGAAACCATTGCAATGCCGATGGCGGCGCGGGGTAGATGGCAGAGAGTTTCATCGGCAGCACTAATTTTTGTATGTAAAAAAATAGGCTCCGACTCGCGAGCAACAGAGTTTGGCCTATCGAGAGCGGGGCGATGCTGTGCAGCTTTCCACCGATGGCGATCGCGCCGAACACGATCATCAGCATCCACAGTGGCCACTTGGCTTTGAGCGATTGCTGATCGATTGTTTTCCCTCGATAGAGATCGATCAATAAGAATGTGAGTGGCAGGAAGATCACGGTTGCTTTGGATGCGAGCGCGAGAGCAAACAGCACAATGCTTGGCCATAGACTGCGGTTCTCGTCGATGGATTTCGCGTACCACAGCAGCGATGCCAGCGCGAAGGCAGTCGAGAGCAGCTCTTTGCGTGCGCTGATCCACGAGACGGCTTCGGCGTTGATGGGGTGCACGGCGAAGAGGAATGCCGCGAGAAACGCGAGGATCGTTTTTTCTGAAAGTTTGCGAAGCAACGCAAATGCCAAGAGCACATTGATGCTATGCAGCAGCAGATTTGTCAGATGAAAGACGGCCGGCTGGAAGCCTGCGATGGCGTACTCGATCTGATAACTCAGCAGCGTCACCGGTATGTAGAGCTCAGGGTCGTACGAGAAGAAAATCTTTGGTGAGAAAGATCTGATGAGCGGGTTTGCGAGGAGAAGGTGCGGATCATCCCAATCCACAAAGCCAAAGTACAGTGACGAACCGTAGACGACCGCCACTGCGGCAACCAGGATGCAGGGCAGGAGCCATTGTCTTGCGGTTAACCATCGAAGCACGCGCAAAGTATAGCTGATGAGACGTGCTTCAAAGGTTGTGATAGCGGACGGTGAATGCGCTTACAAAACTATGAAGATATTTTGTGTTATTTCTTGTTTGTAACAGGTGTGAGTTCGATTACTTCTGCTTTTTTCATTTGAGTGTCGAGGATTGCCACTGTGCCTGCCTTGCCAAATCCGTGCGCGCTGCCTGGGTTGAGCACTAGAACGTTTCCTCGTATTTCTTGGCGAGTTTCATGCGTGTGCCCGTAAAGCACCACGTCGTATTTCTTGCAGTCGATCAGTGCTTCGACAAGCTCGGGGACTGTGCCGTGATAGCAGGCGATTTTGAGTCCGTCGTATTCCAGTACGCAGAATTCTCCACGGAAATCAGCACCGATTTTCTGCAAATTCCCCATAATGCGCGGAAGATCGCCGTCGTTGTTACCGTAGATGCCGATGATTTTCATGCCTTCCAGTGCCCGAACCGATGGTCCGGCGCAGTAATCACCCAGATGAACTACCGGAGATGCGCCACGCTCCGCGAAAAGTTTCTTGGCTTTTCCGATATTGTCGATATGTTCATGCGTGTCAGAGATGATGCCGAGAAGCATAGTGACTGGGTGGAATTATCTGCGTAGTGTAATGTGGCAGAAAGGGCTTTCCGAAACCCTGGTGCTATGGTGGGCAGCCTACGCGTTGCGTAGGCTGGAGCTCTCTGCTGGAGGATGTTAGGAAAAAGCTCGATAGAGTATTATCAATGCCAACCCAAAAAAGAGCGCAACATATAAAATGATAAATTCGACCTTTTGGATGCTTTTTATTTTCTTCTCGTTACTTAAGAACATGTCCTCGGTAGGCAGCTTCACTCCAAATTCAGTGTGAAAAAAATTGATTAAAGCTCTTCGCGCAGGCTCTTCGCTAGCCCTTGAGAAGGGATACGTCTGACCAGTCTGCGAGTTTTGTAAGCATAAGATTGCACTTGTAAACCTCATCATACTGTTTAACATCGGCTTCACACTTCCATAGACCCATGTCCATTGGCATTGATCGATCGGTGACTGGAAGGATTGGAGCAAATGTCTAACAAAGAGCATATTCCCTTTCCTTGTATAAAGAGTGATGCATGGCAGTGCCAGGAAAGTGGCAAACAAGATTGAAAAAGGGATTGCAAACTCAAGCGCCATCTTTAAAGGAGTACCAGCACCAATGGTGAAACTGATGGCAAAGGCCAATGCAATTCCTATATAGAATGTTGCAATTATGAGGAGATTAGCATCAAGGAAACGACCTTGTCCGAGTCGAATAATCATATGTTCTGATTCTATACCAAAAGTAAGATATAAAACAGATTGGAGTCTTCTTTCCATGAGGAAGTAGTCAGGATTGAACTGCCTCAGGGAATAGGAATTATCTCTTCTAGAAGCCATTTCTGATGTAGCTGGTCGAAAGCCAATGATATACCTGAATACAGCAGGTTAGGATTAAGTCATTCTGGCTTCCATAAGACAAAATTGCCCGTGCTTTCACAGGCTTTGTCGATGTGGAGCCGCCCACCGGGATTGAACCGGTGACCTACACATTACCATTGTGTTGCTCTACCACTGAGCTAGGGCGGCTGACTTTTCCATGATGCTAAAGAATGTTCTACCACTGCCTGCCCGCCGTAGTCCCGCATGTGCGGGACGAAGGTGGGAGCTAGGACGGCTTTACAGCCGGACAATTCTCGATTGCAAGCCTCCAATTGTCAATTCTCAGTTGCAACAGTCTTGTTCCAACTTTGAACGGGCTCGTTTTGCAGCTTGTACACCGCATTCTTGAGCGTATGCAGTCCGAGTAGAGCGCATTTCACGCGGCGCGGGCCTACGGGGACGCCAAGAAGTTGATAGATGTGATTGGCTGAGAGCGAGAGGAGCGTATCGGTCTTCATGCCTATGAGCTCCTCAAAGAGCATCGACATCGCAGCTTGGCTGATGGCACAGCCCGTACCCTGCCAGGTGACGTCCGCAATCTTGCCGTCTTCGATCGTCAATTGGACAGTGAGTTCGTCACCGCAGCTCAAGTTTTTCTCCTCATGTGTCGCCGATGGTGAGGGCAACGTGCCTTTGCCACGCGGGTGGCGGTAATGGTCGAGGATGTTGTCGGCGTAGAGATCCATGAGAGAAGAGTCAGAGGAACCAGAGGAAAGAGAAGAGCCAGAAGAGTAAGAAGAAAAAGAGGAGTGGGAAGAGTGGAAAGAGTGGAAGGAGTGGAAAGAGTGGAAGGAGTGGAAGGAGATTAGGAATGAAGTTTTTTTATGGCTGCTTGAATGCCTTCGATGCAGGTATCGATTTCTTCGAGTGTGGTATAGGCCGCGACAGAAATACGGTTACTTGCGACTATACCCAGGCGCTTATGCAGCGGTTGCGTGCAGTGGTGGCCCGCGCGCAGACAGATGCCTTGTCTGCCAAGGATTTCTGTCAGGTCGTGCGGGTGCACGCCATCGAGAGTAAAACTCACGCATCCATTGATGATGTTCGCGTCTGCCGGGCCGAGGATGTGCGC
>CAYWEU010000137.1:0-3557 GCA_964457395.1 uncultured Candidatus Peribacteria bacterium | reverse complement strand
CATTCTGTCGGTAATCGGACTGCGATTGCTTGCCGTAGAACGTCTGCCATTCGTCATGCTCGGTTTTGAGGAGGTGAGCGTCCGGACTCATCTGCTCCATCGATGTCTTCCCGTTTTCCTCATCGCGCCAGAGCGTCATATTCCCCTCGGGCGTCAGTGCTATTTTAGTCGCATTGTCGTCGAATCGGTGGAATTTCTTTCCCTGAAGATCCACATACACCTTGCACTTCTTTTTATACTCGAGCATAGACCGTTGACGCTCCAGTCGGGCGCGTTCCACAGGAGATTCTGCTGCGGAAATCGTCTGCAGCTTTTCTAACAGAGTTTGCTCACTCGGAGTGAGGCGTGTGTGCTCATCGGTTTCCCGGTAGACGCCCTCTGCACCGATGACGATTCTCCGGTCCTGATTTTGTATTTTCACCGTGGCTGCAAATTCCGCTTCGTCAGCATCTATGCCCACATGATGCAGTACCAGGACTGTGCCTGGTGGCAGCAATGCTCCTACACCTTTTTCCCTCAACCGATCGCGCAAAATAGAATCGGTTGCAGAAATAACACTGCCCAGATTATCGGCACTGACGGGAGAGGGTAGAGTGATGGGGTAATTCGCGTAAGAAAAAGCGGCGAGTTGAAGCTTGCCGGTTGGATCGTGTCCAAACCGCAGGCGCATTTCTTCCCCCGCTTTGAGTACCAAGGTGCCATTTTCTCCAATAGTTGAGCGATAATCTGGGAATTGAGAAGCAATCTTTTCGAGCTCTTCCTTTGTAACAGGCTGCAACTTTTCTTCTTTCTGTTTCTCGGCCGCGGGCTTTGCTGGCGGTTGTGCCCCTGCTTCTTTCGTTGGCGGAAGAGCAATCATCATTGCAGCAAGTACGGCACGGAAAGATCCAGTAATCTTCTTCCGTTGCTGTTCCTTGGTGTCGTTATCATCCCCCGCACTTGCCGGTGATTCAGGTTGTTCCGAAGGAGGCATAATTGATAATTATAGCATTTTTCTTTGTTTTTATCAATTTTCCAAAATACGAAATATTTCTCAATCCGTCAGCCGCAGCATCCACGGGAGGAACGTCAGCCAGCTCTTGCCTGGCTTAAACGTTCGCTCTGTTTCTATGTACCAGTCATGCAGGCTCAAGAAACGGTCGGAGTGCGAGGCAAGTTTGCCTATCTGAATGCCATGAATACTGGTGTCATACGCGAAGACGTACAGGGGAGAGTACAGGAAAATCGCAGGCGCATCGCGCTTGATGAGCACGTTGAGCTCTTTGAGTGCCTTGCTGCGCCGCTCAACGTTGTCCGTTTCCCGCGCTCGGATGAGCAGCGTGTCGACATCGAATGACGCGTACTGCGAGAGGTTGAACGCGTCGAGCTTGAGTTTCTTCTGGTCACCCAGTTCCTGCACTTGGCTCGAGTGCCAGAAGGGGTAGCTATCCAGATTGTCGAGCAACGATTGCCCGAAGAGCAAGACGTCGTAGTCTCTGTTGAGCATGCGCTGCTCAAATTCTTTTTTGGTCTCTGGGATATCGATGCGCACCTCGACACCGACTGCCTCCCACTGTTTCTTGACGATTTGCGCGATCTTGGCGTACGTGTCGGGTTTGTTGCTGGTCAGGATCGTCAATTGCAGCCGCTGACCGCGCACATTGATTCTCGTATGTGGAAGATCACTATCGGTCTTGCGTCGCAGGTAGTTGTTTTCCATGTAGAGATCATCAATCGTCAGTCGGCGAGGGTCTGTTGCTGCCAGACGTTTGGACTCAAGGTACTGGTCTGTCAGTTGTTGCTCGCGCATTGCCAGCTGGTATGAACGCGACGTTGAAACACGATCAACGTACGCCGAATCCACAATCACTCCTTCGGAATTGATCATTTTGATCAAGTTCAACCCAAGTTTCAGCGCTCCCGTGCCTGCTGTCGGTAGTCGCACTGCCCACCCGTCGCGGGTGGGGAACTGTGGCGCCAGTGCGCCGGTCTGCGCCAGCAAGCCGTTGACGCGAAGCGCGTCGTTCATGCGCATGGGCACGGCTCCGCTGAGTGTCAGGAGCGACCCTGTCTCCAGCAATGCCACCTGGGGCAGGCGCAGTGCCCCTGTGCCGTTTGCTTCTCTGCGTTCGAGCAGACGCTGCAGACGCAGTTTCTCGGGCATGTTCCAGTTGGATTCGAACAGCGCTCCCTGCGCCGCCTTGGCATCGAACTTGTAGCGCCAATCACCCAGATCTATTTCCAGCAGGGGAGTATCCACCACGTGCGTTTCGTTGATCGCATCCACGATCTCCTGTTTGTTAGTTGCCAGTTGCAACCCGATGCGCAAGTTGCGGTCTTTGACGATGGCGCGGTCCAAATTGAAAAACAGGCCGACGTACTGTGGCACCGTGTAGGGCACGGCTGTAAATCTGCGAGGCAAGATGGGCTGCCCTTCGGCGTTGCGGGGTACCAGCCGCACGCCGTTGATGTTGATGATGTCGCTCAGCAGCGCTTGATACTCTGGAAACACGCGGAAGACGATCCTGTCGAGCTTGTACTGGGGCAGTTCTGGCCGCTCGAATCGCTTGAGCGTGACCTCTGTCGAGAGATCTGTCTGTACGAGGCTCAAGAAACTGTACGGACCTGCGCCAATGGGGTGCAGGCCGAAGTCCAGTACTTGGTCCAGCTTGCGCGTTGGCACACCGTCGAACGCCCGCTTCGGCAGCAGGCCGAGTGTTAGGTTGCTCGTGAAGAACGCGTACGGTTTTTCCAGCCGAAAGCGCACGGTGCGTTCGTCGAGTTTCTCGATCTCCACACCGCGGAAGTTCTGGTGCAGGATGGGGTTGGGGAAATCGGGCTGCTGAATGGCACTGAACGTAAACAGCACGTCATCGGCGGTCACCGGATGGGGGCTTTTTTCCGTCGAATCGTGCCAGAAAATGTTGTTGTTGAGCTTGACGGTGTAGATACGATTTTCATCCGAGATGGTCAGGGTCGCCAGATCATTGACGATCTTGCCGGCTTGCGGCTCGTATTTCAGCAGACCGGAGAACACCAGCGAGACGATGTCCCGATTGACGTCGTTGGTCGTTGTAAACCAGGGGTTGAGCGGCCGGATCTCGCCGACTGATCCTTCTATATACGTCCCTCCCGGCACGGGGACTTCGACTGTATTCGCTGTGCGAAAAGAGCGCACAAGCATAAAGAAGCTGATGATCACCACGCACGACAGCACCGCAAGGACGATGCGCTCGATGCGGGACAAGCCGACAGTGAACTTGATGATGGAGCGCAAGCGAGAGATGTTTTAGAGATACATCATCAGCGCTGCGATGACGAGAAAGGCAGTGGCAAGCCAGATCGTCGCTTTGAACAGCACTTTCTCAGCCCCTCGTCTCTGGATGTACGTGGCACCCGTGCCGCCAAACGCTGCAGACAAGCCAGAAGCTCTGTGCTGCAACAAAATGAACAGCGAAAGCAGGATGGCGATGACGGCTTCTACACCTAAGAGTATCGATTGCATACAGCTATGGTAGCGGGGCAGGGGATGGGGGGCAAGCATAGGCAGGTAGCTGGTGCTATACTTCCTCGTGCAT
>CAYWEU010000136.1:0-8759 GCA_964457395.1 uncultured Candidatus Peribacteria bacterium | reverse complement strand
TCCGCGACCAGGCCCCACCGTGATGTCCCGTCGCTTGGCCTCGTTGACGATGTCGGCGACGATGAGGAAGTAGCCAGAGAAGCCCATGCTGTTGATAACTCCTAATTCGTAGGCAAGGCGTTCTTGGGCTTGAGAGAATTTGAAATTTGAAATTTTTAATTGTACATTTTCTCCTCCGTACTTTTTCTCCATCCCCTCCTCACACAACTTCTTGAGCAGCGACGCCTCTGTCTCTCCTTGCGGTACCGCGTACTTGGGGATTTTATAGTTGCCGAATTCGATCGTCACGTTGCACCTATCCGCGATCACTCGCGTATTCGTCAGCGCTTCCGGCACATGCGCGAACGCACGCTCGAGGTCCGCGAACGGGCGCATCGAGAAATCGCTGTCACGCATGCTGAAGCGGTTGCCGTCGCCCACAAACGAGTTCTTCTGGATGCACAGCAGCACGTCGTGCGCCTCGGCATCCTCTTGGCGACAGTAGTGGCTATTGCACGTCACGACCAGCGGCACACCCAGTTCTTTGCCAAATCGTATGAGTTGCTGGTTCACTTCCGCTTGGCCGGGGACATTGGGCAAGTCCATGAGCTCGAAGTACAGGTTGTCTTTGCCGAAGTACGACTGATATTCCTCGGTCAGCTCTTTGACTCTTGCCGCATCTTCGGCGAGCGCCGCTTGGGGGATGGCGCCGCCGATGGGGCCACTGAGCGCGATGAGCCCCTTGCCATACCTCGAGAGCAGCTCTTTGTCGACGCGCGGTTTGTAGTACATGCCTTCCAGTGCCGCGAGCGTTGCCAGCTCCAACAGGTGCAGGTACCCCTCGTCGGTTTCGGCCAGCAGCACCAACGGATACCGTCGTGTGTCCACAGAGCTGTCTTTGTCGGTGCGCGAGCGGACCGCGACGTACGTTTCCAGACCCAAGATCGGTTTGATCCCTTCTTCTTTGCATCCCTTATAGAACTCGATGAGGCCGTACATGTGTCCTTTGTCCGCCAGCCCGACGGCGCTGTGCTTTAGTTCCTTGGCACGCGCGGCGATTTCCTCAGGCAGCGGCAAGCCCTCCAGCAGCGAGTATGTGGAGTGGCAGTGCAGATGGACGAAGTCAGAAGGGTTCATGACGGTGAGTGTAGCAAAGGAGTAGTCAGAAGTCAGAAAACAGTAGTCAGTTTACTGCTTTCTGCCTACTGCCTACTGATTTCTGACCATGCACGCCCCCACCATCTTCGGCTCCAGCGTCTTGTACTCTCCTACCTCCTCCGCCGTCGGCTCCCTGCAGTACTGATCGAACAACTTCCTATCATTTGCGTTTCCGAGATCCAAGCCGTTTGGAACCTCTGCGGATTTCTCCAGACAGAAGCAGTACACATGCGCGCGATCGTCGGTGTACAGGCCCTCGGTGTACGGAGTGCAGTACGGGTTATGGATGCGCTTGAGCACACCGTCGAGTGTAGATTGGCAGTGGCCGTCGACGCATTGCCGTGCTAGGAAGTAACTGAGATCGCTCACATAGTCGGGCACGGTCGTCCGTGTCGCCTGCGCAAGCGAGTTGACGGCTGTGCGCAGTGGAGAGAAAGCGCTGGTCGTCCGTTCTATGGAGTCGCGGCCCAGTGCATCGACAAACCCTGTTTCTCGATCGATCCCCGAACTGATGATCTGCAACTGCTGCGGCGCGTCGCTCCCGCTGAAGATATAACTGAAGTAATCCGTCCCATTGGATTGCATATCCCACGGAAAGGGGCGTCGGACGCCTTGGTCGTTTTTGCGTTCGATGAACGCGCGTAGCGTCATGGGCGCATTTGGCAGCAGCGAGAACGAGTCGTACGTCGGACGCAGAAACATGCCCACCGGCAGCATCTGCCCTGGTGCGGGCTGCGATCCGAAGTAGTCTGGATAATCATTCAGCAGCAAGTCGACCGAGCCCGGGGCTTGTAGTGCCGGCTTGAGACACCCAGATTGCTTGCCGTGCTCGAGTGGCGAAAACGGCTCCGGCAAGGGCGGCGGCATGCTTGCAGCCCCATGCAACGCGCTGAGCGCGGCATCCAGATTTTGCAAAAACTGCGTGACCATGCGGGAGAGCAACGTGCTCTGTGTCTCGGTCTGCGCGAGGAACTGCAGTCGCGGCTGTGCTTCCACGCTGTCCGTTGGATCGGTGAGCTGGGTGAGCACGGTTGCATCGCAGCCGAAACTTTTTACGGCCTGTGCTTGCGTGTCGATGATGCCTGTATCTGTTGGCGTCGACGGCACGTATGCCACCGAACGCGGCGAGTAATCAGTCGTGTACGGGCACAGGTCGACGGGGGTAACGAGTGGCGCTCTCTCGGTGCCAGCATTCCACAACTCGATATCATGAAACGCGTACGTGTACGCAAGGCGCGAGTCCTTGTAGCTTGGGTCTGCTCCGCCCTTGAGCAGCGCTGTCGCAGCTTCAGCTGTAAATGTGTAGTTCGCGCGCAGTGCTTGAACCTGTGGCCCGTTACACGCCTCGATGCCGCTATCGAGCGCGACGCGGATCTCGTCGAGTTTGCGCTCGAGGAGATTGACATCGCTGGCGAAGCACGTCGTCCACTCGTTGAGTTTTTGCGACTGGGTCGAGATCTGCTGCTGCACGTCCACATATGGACGCAGAGTTGTGAGCGTATTGTCGATCAAGTTCTCGCGCCTGGAGAGAGTCACGGCGGGGTCTGTACCGCAACCCTGCGCATCGGTCAGTGTTTTGGCCATGCGGATTCCGGCATCCGTGCGTTCGACGACTGCCTGTACCCATGGCGACAGCGCCGCCGCCATCGATGTCGATGGCAGCGCAACCAGCCCGATGATGATCAGCAGGCGCTTCATGGTGAGGCAGGAGAACTACTCGATACAACAGGGAACGGCCCGGTCCACGGACAGGCGGTTTGTGTAAGCGGCGCACTGCGGAGTTCATTGAGCAGGTTCGCCGTCTCTTGCACGATGCTCGCAAGCGAACGGATTTGCTTGGTGTAGATCGGCATCGCCTGGTCGAGAGCAATCCTCTGACCGATGAGCGCGGCTTGCGCTCGAATCGTGTCCTGATTGGCGGCAACACCCAACAGTTCTTCCGCCTGCGATGCGCCGGTGCGTCCCAGCAAATCCAGCGGCGAGTTGGCACGCCGGTTCTCGCGGTACGCGCACACTCCTGCGAGTGCATTTGGCGGCAGGCCAACGGTGTTGCAGTACGCGCTCTCGTAGTCGCGAGTCGCCTCGTGACCGATGTACGGCGGCAGTGCAAATGGCGACATTTGTGTCAGTTCTGCATACAACCCCAACTGCGGGTCGGGGAGCATGCAGCCCAAAAATGGCGAGGACATCTCGTTGGCTACAACACTGTTACGGCCTGGCACCAGCGTGTGACCGCTCAGCGACTGCGCTACACAGAGCGCGACGTAGCACGCGTGCGACAGCACTTCGTCTTTGTACAGAATGCGCGTTTCGGGAGAACAAATTCTCGCCTTGTCCGCCACCGACAACTTCGGGTTCAGCTCGTCGGGTCTGTCAGGGTTGCCAAGGCCGATGCCCGTATCCAAAAACAATGTGGAAATATCCGGACAGATGTCCGGGCCGCTGGCGGTAGAGCGCACCGTCGTCTCGCACTCGGTGAGTGTAATGGCGTCTGTGCCGCCGGTCTGACAATTTTCCTTGGGCTCCGGCACTCCGCGACAGAGGTAGCCAAGCTTGCCTGCGGTCCGGCTGCACAGCGGCGACGCAAACGACGTGCTGTTGGGTGGAACCCAGCTTCCGCCGTAGCTGAAGGGGTAGGCCAGATACTCGCCAAATTTGTTGGTGGTCGGGTAGGTGCCGGCGGGCTTGATGGCGCCGACGCGCGGCCAGTGGTCCGGGATCGTCCACTGCAACCCCAAGTCGTCGGTTCGTGCCCAAAGCGACACGTTGGCGATCGACAATTTCGGAGTCACGTACTCGCCCTTACCGACTTGCTTCGGGTCGCCGCTAATCTTGTTGAGAGCCGTTGCGAGCTTTTCGAAGATCGGCTTCAGCTCATTACCGTAGGCGGCAAGCTGGGCATCCGCCTCGCGCTGGTCGCGGAAGTACCCGTGATGATACCGCCAGATGACTTCTTCCAGTTGTGTCGATTGAGCGAGCGCTGCTTCCAGTTCCTGCAGCGGAGCATTCGCGCTGCTCGGCCACTCGAGAATGCGGCTTCCGGTACCCGACCACACGCGGGTAAGCAGCAGCGTCGAGATGCCGACGGCACTCGGCCGATGCGACTCGTCGGCGACGGCAAGTTCGGACCCGTTGGCGATCGTCAGGAGTGTATTGCCAAGTTTCTGCAGGTCCTGCTCGGACTCGACGAGCGACAGAATCGCCGACTGGAATTCCGTGCAGCCCGCACCCCCGGAGAGTCCCCCGCCCTGCAAGAACGTCAGCGTCGTTTTGCCGTCTGCAGTGACCTTGTCGTTACAGAGCAGAAAGTCGTTGCCGGTCCGCGCCGCCAACACGTCGGATGGATAAATCAACACGCCCCTGTCACCCCACTTGGTCATCTCTTTCATCACGTACTGCGTGATCCTATCGTCGGCGAGCCTGCGCGGCATCTCTTGGCGCGCTTGGTTGAAGAATGTTTTGAAGATAGACGTCGTCTGCGCTCCGGCCGAGACCGGCAGCAACGCTGCGAGTACGCCGATGATGACAAGCGTGCGCTTCATCGTGGTAGGGGCGTGTACGACCGGTCATGCAGCGATGTCGCAGCATCCCAGATTTTTGGCAGACAGCTGGCAGCATCCGCCATCAGGGCCAGTTCGTTTTTCATGTCCAATGCGGCGCGTTGCATGCAGTGCACGTCGAGAGTCAGCGGCAAGTTCGCCTCGAACGATCGCAGCGTGTTGATCGTCCGTTCCACGGCCACGCGCGCGCGGGTGCGCTCCTCCAGCATTCGTCGATGATGGTTTGCCAGGCGGTAGCTCAAATTCGCCGAGACGAGGTCCGGCTGACATTTGCCGCCGCACATGGGGTCCGGTCCGCGGTAGCTGCCTTGGTCGCAGCTCGTCGCAGTGTACGCATCTTGGCACCCTCCGCTGTTGGCCGAGCAGCAGAACAGCACGTCGGTGGGGTTGGTTAAATCGGGGCCTTCGATGTCGTAGTTGCTCATGACCGTCTCGACGCTCTTGGCCTGAAAATTCGTGAGCGTGCACTCGTACTCTCGTTCGAATTCCATGAGGATCGACGAGAAGTTCTCGAACGTCACCGGCTTGGTCGTGCGTACGGCTTGAGAAGTGCCGAATATCGTGTCGGGTTTGTCGTACTGCCAACCGGGCATGTCCTGCGCAAGTGCCAGAAGTTTTGTCATCTGTGCCTTTGGAATGCCGCTGTCCGACGAGCATGTCCACAGGCTCGGTTCGGTCAACAGTTTCCAGCGTTCGTCGACGACCTCCGATACGCGTCGCTCAAAGAGCTTGATCGCGACTGCGGGCTGCTTGATGTCTTGGAAGATGGTACCCACAGGCGAGCATGCGAGCGATTGACCCGTGGTGACGACATCGGCGCTCGACGATGTGTCGTTTTGTTTCGTGCTGTCATTGATGTCTCCTCGCAACAACGCGTTGCTCAGCGCGACCGCGATGCTCAGTCCGAGCAGGAACGAGAGCAGCGCCTTGTGCTCGCGTGCGGAGCGCCAGAAGGAGCGAGAGCCGGTGGGGACGGGAGGAGTATCGATGCGGGTTACGGAAGAGTCAGCGAACTGGTGTCCGGCATGTCGCACTGGCCGGTAAAGCATGGGATCTGGTGGAGCTTTCCGAGCATGTTGACCATGCTCCGCAGCGGCAAGAAGTTTCGCGTCGGCATGTCCTTGATCATCCAATCAACCATGCCGCCAAATTGCAGCATGGCGCGGTGCCCGGCGTCGTAGGCGACCGCCAGCTTGAGCGTCTCGCGCTCGAACTCCAACGTTTGGTTCATGGTCTGCGTGCAGAACGTGATCATGTTTCCTACGTTGATATTCTGGTTGTTGGAAAACCAGCACTGCGGATACAGGGGCTCCGTGCGGTCTTCGCACCCCAAGATCACCATCTTCTGCGTGGTGAGCGGCGAAGGACTTGTAAACGATTGCTGCATCGTTTCGCAGATCAGCAGATTCTGGCAGCGATAGGTCCGGTAACTTTCCAGCAGCGGCGTGATGAGCTCCGAGGTCATGCGTTTTTTCGTTTCGAAAATGCCTTTGCGTGCGGCGTTTGCCGTGCCGCCGGTCTTGACCGTAAACCCGCCGTCGCGGTCTTTCTGACTGCCGAACAGATAACTGCGGTACGTGTCATGTGCTGTGGTCATCTCGGAGACGATGCGCTCGCGACATGTTTCCTCGTTTGCCGTTTGCGCATGCACCAGCATCGGCTGAGTGAATGTCAGAATGGCGAGAGAGGCCAACAGACGGCGAGAGAACATCATGGTCTGGCGGGGGGCGGGAGCACGTCGATCGATATCGGTGGTGACAGAGGGGGAAAGAGCCGCTTAAGTGTCGGGAGAGGCGACTGCCAGTATGGGTTGTTCTCTTCGCTCGTCGGCAGGGTCAGCGACTCCACTGCACCTGCTGCGTTGCCGAGCTGTGTTGTGACTGTCGGGGCGAACATCTGCCAGACAGTATTCGTGAGAATTTCTTTGGGGAGCAATGCGCAGGCACCATCATCATTGCACACGGGCGTGGTGTTCCTGGCGGTAAACTGATTGCCGACCCTGACCATCCGTCCGGCAAAATCACCCAGTGTGTTGGGGCTCCAGCGCGACCACAGCCGCGCCGCGCGTTCGCGCAGATCGTTCTCGACGTGGATGATCCTTCGTCGATCACCATGCTCGTCGCTGGGGTCCGGCGCGATGCGAATACTCGGCTGAAACCGGCAGTACGCTCCGAGCATGCTGTCGCGAGACATGGGAGCTCTAGGGTCCACGGGTGCAGGGGGAGGCAGCGGCAGTCCTGCGGCTTCGAGTGTTTCTTCGTTGTGTTGAGTATCGATACTCGTGCCGTCGACGATCATGCGCACCTGCATCATCATATCTTTTGCGGCGGAGAGCGGCGGTTCGGAATATCCACTGATGATCCTGGGCTGCGGAACGTCGACACGTGGCGGCGTGATGAAGTCAAAGATACTCGGGTCCGGCACTGGCGGCAGATCGGGGTACAGGTTAGCAGGTTCGGGCTTGGCACCTAGAATGGTCGGCGGCAACGGAATCTTGATCCGCGCTTGCACCGGTGACAGAACCGGCACCTGGAGCTGTTGCTGCGAGAGACCTAGGTGCGAGAAGTCGAACGACAAATCTGCAGGCTGTTTGTACGCCAGTAGCTGCAGGTCGGGCAGCCCCGCAGTCGCGCCGTTAGCGAAGTCGATCCGACGCTTCCAGTTGTCAAGCAGCGAGTAAATCGGCGCCGAAAAACGTTGATTGCTGCACCAGAGCATCTGACACTCGTCGGCCTTCAGCATCGACTGGGTGATCTTTCTCCAAATGCGGCCGATCTTCTGGCGCTCCAGCGAGTCTTGTCCGTACTTCACCAACGCTTCGCTGTTCTTCACGTACCAGTCTCCAAACCAGCCGCGGACTTGGGTCTGCGAGTCGTACAGTTTGGCCAGCTGTGCAGGCAACGCTTCGCGCAGCAGGCGCACCCTGCGCAGCGACTCTCGGTACCCTTCGATTTTTTTGATGAGCGGGTCTGCCTCTGCTGCGATGTCCGGGTTCTGCTTCTTCCAGAGTTTCCATTCCGCGATGCGCGTACTCAGCTCGGTCTCGGACGCTAGCGGCACGATGACCGGAATGCGCACTTGTTCCACCGGCAGCACGAACAGTTGCCGCATCGACTGCGCGACGTTGCCGATGTCCTCGCTTCCGGCGCTTATGGTCACTTCGACTGCGCCGACAGGCGTGGTCAGGACTTTCCGCGGGAAACGAAACAGCGGGTCGTTCTCATCCAGTCCGACGAGAAACCTCGCGGGCATGATGAGCTTGATCGTCGGATCGCGGAGAATCTTGAGCAGCTCTTTTTGCTGCACTTCCCACCACTGGGCAAACTCGCGGGTTCCTGAATCGTCGAAGGCATCGGTGTGCGAGTGTTCCGGAACGGTCTTGCTGGCCTGGATCTTTGTCGGAACCAGTGCGTCGATGATGCCGGTAAGGTCCGCAGGGTCTTCGAAGTTCTGTTGCGACTGCCTCACTTTCTGCATGTCGAGCATGGTCAGGTTCGTCTGCGAGTCGGCGACCCATGGGTCCGGGACAGTGCGTCCCGCTCTCGAGGTATCCGAAACGTCGACCGCAGGGTCCGTTTTCTCTCGCTGCGCGTTCGGGTTGCCCAAGTACTGGCCGTCCGGCCACTGCGGATTGTCCGGGTTTTGCTCGTCTTCGCCGACGACTAGTTCGCACTTCTCGTCGAAGAGCGTTGTGGGGGTATCTTTGGGGTCTTTCTCGCGCTTGGTCTGGCTGTCCAGCTCCGTGTAGTACTCGTAGCATTCGCCCCGTATGGCCCATTCTTTGGACTGCGCCGCGTCGTAGATCTTGACGTCGCGGTCGTAGAGCTTGCCGGTGTAGTGCCGGTAAAACGAGCTCATCTTGGCTTCTTTCTTGCCTGGGTTCCTCAGCGTGCACTGCGGCTTGTTGAACTCGCAGCTTTTGGGGAATTCGTCCTTAAACGTCGGCTTCCATGTCGTGCGGCACTGCTCCCCGCGACACTCCGATGTATTGTCCCAGCAGTAGGTTTTGACTGCGACAACCTTGCAATCTTTGTCTTGGCAGACTTTTTTTGCGCGCCTGGG
>CAYWEU010000135.1:0-4099 GCA_964457395.1 uncultured Candidatus Peribacteria bacterium | reverse complement strand
GTTTCCTCGATTTCCTCGATTTCTTCTCAATATTCTTCGATTTCTTCCGTCACCCCGCCATCTTCGCCAGCTTGAGAATCTGCTGGTACTTTGTCAGCAACATGGCCTCGTCGTCGATACTGCCTGCTTTGCGCGCTAGTTTGATCTGCTCAATGATTTCCATTTGCTTTTTCACCATCAAATCTTTGTTGGCCCTCGTGCATAACTTCTTCAATTCTCTTGCAGCGATGGACTCGGACCAGCGGGCGAAATTTTCTTCGCAGAACAGCAAGAGCACTTGTACTTGCTGCGTGAACTCCGTCTCAGCCTGCAGTGACACAAGAATATCGTTTGCCGATGCCTGTGCATCTCCCTCTAGAATGGCTTGCCGAAGGGCTCCCCAGTTTTTATCATCATCGGGGATGACTTCTGCGAGTACAGAACGTTGCGCGGGGTACAGTATGGCGAGCCCTAGTACAAGCGCATGCGCGCTGAACGGAGTGTTGTCGACGATCTCGACCTCTTGCTTTGGTCCTGGAATGTGATGTTGGGTACGAAAACCGCTGAAGTCGGCTGTCACATCACTTTCCACTGTTTGCAATGCAACGGCGATCTTCCGCACGTACTCGCGCAATTCAACAGAGCTTGGGAGGGACTGCAGCAGCGGAAAAAGTTTTTCCGTGATGCGCCGCTTGCCCTGAGGACTGGTTGCATCCTGCATCGATGAGAGTCTGGTGAGTACGGCGTCCAGGTACGGCTGCGCAGAATTTTCTGCAAGTGCTTTGAATGCAGCTGCATCTTGCTGCACGAACTCGTCTGGATCTTTAGCGGGAATGACGATGGATTCTATACGCACACCCTGCGGAGCAAGGAGTTGAAACGCTTTGTCCGCAGCCGTTTGTCCGGCGATGTCTTGGTCGAGGCACAACATGACCGTTTCTGCGTAGCGCTTGAGTGTGCGCACATGCTCGGGGGTCAGCGCCGTGCCGCTGACGGCGACGACATTTTTCACTCCGGCTTTGTGTGCCGCAACGACATCGAAGTAGCCTTCGACCAGCATTACTTTTTTCGTCTGACGAATGGCTTCTTTCGCAAGTGAAAGACCGAAAAGTACGTTGGACTTATGGTACAGAGGTCCCTCGGGACTGTTGATGTACTTCGCGTCTTGGTCCCCCAGCGTTCGACCGCCAAACCCGATCATTTTGCCCATGGCATCGAAAATAGGAAACATGATTCTGTTGCGAAACCGATCGTAGATCCTACCCTCCTGCAAGTCTTTCTGGACGCCAAGACCGGCATTGAGAATTTCTGACTTACCGAAACCCGCTTTGAGCAAATGATCGTATGTTTCTGAAAAAGAATCCGGAGCAAAGCCTATTTGAAACACAGCTTCGAGCTCGGGAGTTACACCGCGTTTTTGCAGGTACTCCTGCGCCAGAGGTGTCGCCTTCAGCTTGGAGATATAGAACTGCGTCGCGCACTCGAGGCACTCGCGAGCCCGTTCGTTGGCATCGCGGCTTGTTTTAATCGCCGGGGACGATTCTTTTGGCAACACAACACCGGCTTGGTCGGCCAGCGTGCGCAGTGCGGTCGGAAAGTCCACATTCTCGATCTTCTGCACAAAACTGAAAATGTCACCACCGGTCTGGCATGCAAAGCAGTAGGCGATGCCTTTGTCGGGTGATACCAAGAAACTGGGGTGCTTGTCGTTATGAAACGGGCAAAGACAAACAAAATTCCTGCCCTTTTTAGTCAGCTGGCAGTACCGCGCGACGACGTGGTCGATGGGCAAGCGCGCTCTGATTTCGTCTCGGATATCCATGGGGACTGAGTATACACGATCAAAAAAACTGCCGGAACGCCTTTCTGGAGTGGAAAAAATTCAGAGAAATGATTTCAAGAAAGATCACGCAATGCGCCTCGGACTATTAGATCTCTCTTTGAAGCGCCAAGCGGATCATGAGTGGATTGAAGGTCCAGCTCCCGCACCGCCGTATCAAGTAACAGAAAACGACATTCGCCTTTTGTCAGGGAAGACATCAACAGAGAGCGGCTGATGATTGTTTGAAAGTCTGGTGTCGGAACATCACGGTCAATTGCGATGCTTGCCGCGATAGCTGCGGCACAGGCGGCTGGAATCTGTACCGCACGAGGCAGTCCGTTTTGCAAGCGGAGCGCATTAGCACCCCTAAAATAACCATTTATCGTTAATGCTTGAACGTTTTCTACCTGCTTTTTTGCCAAGAAATGAAACCAATTCTTTACTACTCTAAGCATGGTTTCGCGAAGACTAACATCATCTTCAAAGCAAAGTATCTCTAACAGTTCCGGATCTCTTTCGAACACTTCCTCTATATCACATCGTGCTGAAAAGATTAGTTTGAGCAGATCTTGGAGAGATGGATCCTCCCGTATTTTATCAAAAACCGGATCGAGTTCTCTCTCTTCAGCGCCATATTCTCCATCGTTATCAAATTCTTTTTCATGAGTCATATTATGATTATACTTTTTAAAAATAATACGTCAAGTCATCATTTTAACAATCTCCCTCGGCATGCGGTTGAGAATTGCGCCGTCTTTGAGCAGACCTCTGCCGATCAAGACGAACTTGCCGTCATCGGTTGGCAGCGCAAGCAAGACATCGCCGTCATCGACACTGGACGATGCGAACTCGAGCGTCGCACCCTTCATCGCCTGCACATATTGATCCGAGGAAAGCGTTACTGTCTGTTTGGTGGCCAAGTGCCCGCGCAGCGTGATCATCTCGTGCGAGATGCGAGTCAAGCCGTGGACGGTCGATTTTCCGAACGGCAACCCCGTCATGTACGCAGTGGTCGGTATGCGAAAGTCCAACGTGTCCGCGGTTGTGATAGAGATGTTTTCTTTGTGTTCGAACAGCAGTTCATCATCGGTTGCGAACCCAGTACCGTACCAGCTTTCCAACCGCTCCAGAATGTTCGCTGTGCGAGCATTCGGGATCATCGCGAGCTTTGTTTGCTTTGCGTCATCGGACCAGGCGGCAACTGCCCGTGTGGGCCCGCGCTTCTCCAGCACAGCACAAAAAAAGCCTTCGGTATCGTACGTTTGGGGCCAGAGACGAAGAAGCGGGTAGCGATCAGCGGGTAGCGAGTAGCCTTTTTTTGCCAAATAATCTTGGACGATACCTGAATGATGTATCGCTTCTTGCAGAGATGCTATCCGCTTATCGCTATCCGCTACCCGCTGTGTCGGATCGACCACCCGCAGTTGCTCCGGAAATTTCTTGAGCATATCCATCACCACTTCTTCATTTTCCTCGGGCGTGAGCGTGCACGTGGAGTACACGATGCGCCCACCGACCTTGGTCGTGTCGATGGCGGCCTCGAGCAATTCTTTTTGTAACCGCGCCATTTTGCTGATGTTCTCTTCTCCTCCGTAACTCAACGCGTCCGAATCTTTGCGCGCTGTGCCTTGCGCCGTGCACGGAGCGTCGCAGAGCACTCGGTCGAACCGTTCGGTCATATTTCTGGCAAACCACTGGCCGACTTTTTTGGTGATGCGCACGTTGGTCACCCCGCAGCGCTGCAGGTTGCTGACTAACGACCACAGGCGCTTCTCTTGGACGTCGTTGGCAATCACGACTCCGGCCGTCGCAGACGGCTGCAAGCCCCTGGCCATCTGCGAAGCGATCTGCGTTGTTTTGCTCCCCGGTGCCGCGCTCATGTCCAGTATCTTCTCGCCCGGCTGGGGGTCCAGCAGACATACTGGCAACATGCTGGCAGCTTCTTGCATATACGTGTGGCCGAGTACGTGCAACAAGTCTTTGCCCATCGCTTCGATGCGATCGATACGATCGACAAAAAAACCTTCGGGGCACCAGGGTACGGGCTCGATGCTCCACTGCTTCTTGCCCGCCCAATGTTTGAACTGCTCAATCGAACTCTTGAGCAAGTTCACCCGCATGCTTTTGCGAAGCGGCTTGGCACTGGCAAGTTTTAGTGCAGCGACATCGGTAAACGCGGCGTAGCGGTCGAAGGGGTGGGGTTTTGTCATGTTGATGCAGCATACGGGATTACAGGCCTTTGTGCTTAGGTTTTTTCTCTTACGTTGACAGAAAACAACACGAATGCTTAAGTCTATC
>CAYWEU010000134.1:0-3437 GCA_964457395.1 uncultured Candidatus Peribacteria bacterium | reverse complement strand
CTTCGGAATTCATTTCGCAAGCGAGGGAGTGGATGGCGAAGCATAACGAGCACAGAGAATTGCCGAAGTGTGCTGATGAGGTACTAGTTTAGATTTCGGCATTTCTCACGATTCTCGGCTGCGGCAACGGAACGATAAAGTCCCCTCTGTACCCCCGCTTCTTGAGATTTGTCATCAGTTCCGGGGCAATGTGCCACGACAGAAGCAACGCGTACGGCGGCTGATCTTCGTAGAGTTTTGACTCTTCCACCACCGGAATATTTCGGCCGGGCATGTATTTGCCGATTTTCTTGGAGCCCTTGATCTCCATGACAAACGGCAGCAAGCCGTCATCCAGACCGACGTAATTCACGAGCGTACTGGCCCTGGATGGAGCGCTGATGCCATAGACGCTCTGGCCTCTGGCATTGATGTCCGCAAGCAACCGGTACAGTTCCAGTTTTGAGCGCAGGACGCCTTTGCAAAATCCTGCGACCCATGACGCGGTGTCCAGTCCGGCTGCTGTTTCTTCTTGCAACAACTGCTCGACAGATCCATCTGCCGCAAACTTCTTGCTGCGCGTTGCATAGACCCGGATCGAGCCGCCATGTGTGGGAATGCGCTGTACGTTGAACACGCGAAAGCCGTGTTTTTCGAGGAGAAATTTGATGCTTCTGAGTGAGTAGTACCTCAGGTGCTCGTGATAGATGGTGTCGTACTGCAGAGTGTTGACGAGGTCGAGAAGGTAATGTGATTCGGAAACGAATACGCCGTCATCCCTTAGAAGCCGTGCAATGTTCTCCATGATGGAATTCGGTTCCAGAATATGCGCGAACACATTCGCCGCGGTGATGACATCGGCTTTGCCGTGCTGCCTGAGCACTGTATCGGTCGCTTCCGTTCCAAAAAATGTCATCAGCGTCTCTACTCCCTTTTCTTCAGCCAGCTTCGCGGTGAGCGAAGGTTCTATGCCGAGTACTTTGTGTCCGCCGTTTTTGAAGTTGCTCAGCAGCGTTCCATCATTCGAACCGATATCGACGATGAAGCTCTCCGCCTTCAAGTCCACAAGCGGTTGAACATTGCGGTAGAGGTCGGCAAAGTTCTCACGCAGAATCTTGGTGGAGCCGCTCGTATACGGATACTCAGGCGGAAACAGCAACGCGGGGTCAGCCACGAAGCCAAGTTGCACCAGCGTGCAGTCTGGGCAGCGCAGCATTTCGGCAGGGAACCACTGCTGCGTAGCGTGCGGGGCACCGAGAGAAGCCATGACGTTCACTGATGGCAAGAAACTTAAGAAAATCACCGGCTCGAGAGTGTTGCAACCGCAAGTTTGGCACGCGGTGACAGGTCCGTACGTCGGCATGGTCAAGTGAGAAAGAAAAGGGAGGGTTCGCCGCGTGTTGTTTTGGCCGGAGCAGGATGCTCGCGGTACCATTGCACCGTAGGCTGCAAGCCTTCTGCGAGCGAAAACTTGGGGCTAAACCCAAGTACTTGCAGTTTACGAATATCGGGACAGCGACGCAGTGTCCCGCCGGGAGCTTCGGGGCCAGAGACAACGGTGATATCGATACCCATGTGTTTGGCGATGTCGGTCGCCACGTCGGTGATGCGTCGTTCCTCGAGCGTGCCGATGTGGTAGATGCCAAGGTGTTCGCCTTTGTCCATCGTCAGCAACAGACCGGCAGTGAAGTCTTCGATGTAGATGAACGACCGGGTCTGCATGCCCGAGCCTTGGATAGGAAACAGCAGCGGCCGGTTCGTATCGCTGTGCGACAGACGCTGCAATCGATCCACGAACTGAGGAATCACATGCTCCCAGCCCATCGCCGGTCCGTACACGTTATGAGGGCGGAAGAGAATCACGCGATCGAAATACGTGCGACCGTAGTTGATTGCCATCAATTCGCTCAAGATTTTCCCGCCGCCGTACGAGTACCGAGGATTCAGCGGATCTGGTACAGAGAGAGGAGCAGTCTCGGGCGTTGGCACGACGGACGGCGTTTGATACACCTCCGAACTGGAGGCGACGATCAACTCCTGTACGCCCGCTTGGATGCAATGATCGATAACGTTCACCATGCCTTTGACACCAACATCCAACACATACGCCGGATAGTTGTAGAAGTACTCGGTGCCATTGACGAAGGCCAAGTGAACCACCCGGTCTGTACCAGCAACAGCCTTGCGCACGACAGATGGATCTCGGATGTCGCCTTCGAGTATCTCTACGTCATCGACGATATCCCCCAACTTCTCCGTCGATCCGCGCGAGGAGTTATCCAGCACCCGCACGGCATCGCCGCGCTGTACCAGTGCGCGCACGAGCGAGGCGCCCAGAAACCCCAGACCGCCGGTGACAAGCGTTTTTTTCATACTCTCACCCACTCTATTTTGCAGGCTTGCCTATGTCCACCCAACTTTGTGCTATGGCCGATGCGCGAACGGCATCCAGGATCGTCTGTGAACGAACCCCCTCGACAAACGACGGCTGGAAATCACTGTCACCCGCGCGCACAGCGTCGATGAACCGAGACGCAAGACTCCGAAACGGCGCTATGCGATGTTCGTTGGCCCCTGCGGACGGCTCGTCTTTCATAACCAGGGACAATCGGTCACTGTCTGCACCTTCGGACACGCGCAGTCCACTGCCATACTCCTGCGACTCGCTTTGGAGCAACAGCATGTTTTTCTCTCCACGAATATCGATCGTCAGACCCTTGCCCGACACATCGACGTTCGACAGGGCCATGTGTATGTGCGCTCCGCTTTCGCCGATCAGTTCGATCTGCGCATGATCTTCGCTCGTCACTGGCTTAGATGCACCGCCGTCTGGGTCAGGACGCTGTGTGATGCGAGTTCCTGTCGTTGCACGAAGCCGACTCATAGGGCCGCACAGCCACTCCGCCGCATCGAACAAGTGCACTCCGAGCGCTGCGAGTATCCCACCTCCTTGCGCGCCATCGCACTGCCAGCCCCATGACCGCAGCGCATTGGCCCATGTTCCGACAACCCAGTCGAAACGAGCGTTCGCAACGGCTCCCACGCTGCCGTCATCGACTCTGTTCTTGAGCAGTTGCCACGCCGCCAGCTCTCGAAATTCGAAATCGATACCATGGACGATGTCCGCAGCTTGCGCGTAATCAAGCATCTTCTGCGCAGCCGCCGCACCAAGTGTGAAGGGCTTTTCGCACAAGACTGCCTTCTTCGCAGCGATCGCCGCACTCACATACTTTTCGTGCGTACTCTGCGGACTCGCGATGCTGATCGCGTGAATATCCGGACAGGCAATCAGCTCCTCAACGGACTCAAACACGCGTGGCAAGCGATGTGCGACAGCCAATTCTTTCGATCGCAATGCTTGGCGCGATGCGATGCCGACCACCCGCGCACCGGGCACTGTGAGAAAACCCGGTAACTGCACCTGTGCTCCGAACCCCGTGCCGATGATGCCGACGCCA
>CAYWEU010000133.1:0-6314 GCA_964457395.1 uncultured Candidatus Peribacteria bacterium | reverse complement strand
TCCTATTGCCGTTACGAGTGCTCCAAAGGTGATACCGCCCATGACTTCGACGAACGAGTGCCCCAGACGCTCAGACAGGTGTTCCCAGTGCTGCAGCCTGTTGAGGACCTTGGCCTGTTCGCCGATGGCTCTCCTGGAGCTCATGGCGTCGTACCAGACGATGCACGAGAACACGAACGCGATAGCGAACTCTATCGACTCCAGCCCCATTTTTCGCCAGACGACGATAAGCAGCGAGGTCGACAGCGCGGAGTGTGAGCTGGGGAAACCGCCGGGACGGAAGAGCCCCGAGTGCCAGGCGCCGGTCCGCACACCTTCGAGGGTGATCTTCGTCAGTTCGCACAGCAGCGCGACGACAAGCGGGATGAGGAACGGATACGCGCGGAGGAGGTCGTGCATAGGCAGAAGGTTTTCTGTATTGTTGGGGTTTTTGAGGGAGAAAGCAAACGGGAAGATTTCGAGGAGCCTCTTCGATTTCTTCGACGTCGTCGATTTCCTCGATTTCTTTCACAAAAAAAGCCGGATTGCTCCGGCTTTCGGTAATCGCTTGAATGAAGGTTCAGGCTTACTTGAGAGTCACTTTCGCTCCTGCTGCCTCGAGCTTCTTCTTCATCGTATCGGCATCGGCCTTGGCAACACCTTTCTTGAGCATCTGCGGAGCCTTCTCAACGAGGTCTTTGGCTTCGCCGAGACCCAACTGGGTTACCTCGCGAACGACTTTGATGACGGCGATTTTCTGCGCGCCGGCCTCTGTGAGCTCAACGTCGAAGGACGTCTTCTCTTCGGCTGGCGCTGCTGCCGCGCCTGCAGGAGCTGCTGCTGCGGCAACCGGAGCTGCGGCTGAAATGCCGTACTGTTTCTCCATGAATTTTACGACGTTGTTGAGCTGAATCACGTTCAGCTTCTCTAGTGCGTCGATGACTGCTTGTTCTTCTTTGACGAGGGTTGCTGTGTCTGACATGGGAAGAGGGGAAATAAAAATGAAAAATGGTGAATGTACAATGAAAAATGACGGACTACGCTGCTGCAGGAGGAAGATCGGATGCTGGCAGCGCGGCTTCGGCTGCAGGTGCGTCTGTCGCTGATTCCTTCTTCTTGGCTAACTCGGCCATCAGTCGTGCGAAGCCGGAGAGTGGCGAGGAACATGCGTTGGCAAACTGTGTGAGTGGTGCGTTGCACATCATCATGAACATGCCGAGCAATCCCTGGCGGGACGGTAGGCTGGCGAACGTGAGGGCTTCTTGCGCTGTCAGCAGCTTGCCTTCGAAGATGCCGCCGATCAGTTTGACTTGGTCGTGATCCTTGCTGAATGCAAAGGCCACGGACGCGCCGGCAACCGGATCGTCGTTACTGAAGATGCAGGCGACAGGGCCCAGAAGCATCTCCTCGCTGATTTCCGGAGCGTTCGTTTCCTTGGCCGCCAAACGGATCAACGATTTCTTGCAGACTTTCATCTCTGCTTTCTTGTCTTTCAGCTGCGAGCGCAACTTGCTGATGTTCGTCACCGTGAGCCCGATGTACTGGGCGAAGATCACGGATGACGCTTTTTGCATCTTACCCTTGATATCGGTGAGTTGAGCCGCTTTTTGATCGCGTGTGAGAGCCATAAAAAAAGAGGGTAGCTGCGACACCGTGTCGCAGACGCAGGCGAAGCCTGCGAGAGTCCCAGAGGGCATAAAAAAACGCTGGCACCCTTCCGTCCGGGAGACCAGCGAGGAACACGGCACGATCCACCAAGCCGGGGCCGGGTGAGCGCTGCTGTACTCCTCGGGAGGGCTTACCTTCAGCCTAGGGCCTAATGCCTCCGGTCTTCGGACTTGTGCAAAGAGTACTGCGTCTGCGCTGATGTGTCAATAGATTTTCTGTAGAGGCAAATGTACGGAATGCCGAGTATTTTCTGGCGTACTGCAGACAAAGACATGTATCGTGCTTGTCACTCTCCATGCCTACAGTCCGACGAGTGTCGGCGAGCAATTACGATTTCGCCTCACAGCGAAAATCTTACCCCGTATTCTCGAGTGCCAAAGTGCAGCGTGCGCTGACTGTGGCGGCTTCGTTGTATGGCGAGAGTCCACATCCTCTCGTGCAGGAGATGTCCCTGTTCGATCACGCATGCGGCGTGGCGGCCATCTTGGTCGATTTTCTCCCGGACGAGGACGCGTTGGTCGCGTGTATCTTGCAACACTCATTGCGTCAAAGCGCCGAGTATTCCATGCAAACTCTGACTGAGCAGTTTGGCAAAGACGTGCGAGATTTAGTCAGCCGCGTGCACTTGCTCTCGCACCTGAGCACGAAAGACTGGCGCAAGTCGATCGACGACATGAAGCTCATGCTCGTGTCGGTGTCGGACGACATGCGCGTGCTGCTCATCAAACTGTGCATCGAGTGTTTCCATGTCGAGATACTGTCCCGCGTGCCGGAGCGTTACCGGATGGGCGTATGCCGCGATGCGTTGCAGCTCTTTGCTCCCGTTGCTGCACGCTTGGGTATCTACGCGCTCAAGTATCGTTTGGAAAACCGTGCGTTTCCGGTGTGTTACGCGACGGACGCCGAGAAAATTCAGGTGCAGTTGAAAGGGTTGCATGCGCAGTACGGCGCGTTCTTGCCCGATATGATGCAGTCGCTGCGCGAGTTTTTGACAAAAGAAGGCATGCAGATCATGGACGTCACTGCTCGCGAGAAACACCCGTACAGCATCTTCCAGAAAATGCAGCGCAAGAGCATGACCGATATCCGCAAAATCACAGACCTCATTGCGGTTCGGTTGGTCGTCAAAACGCTGCCCGATTGCTACCAGGCCCTTGGGTTGTTGCATCGGTTGGCGACACCGCTGTCGCACCGGTTCAAAGATTACATTTCGTTTCCCAAACCCAATGGCTACCAAAGTTTGCACACGTCGCTCATCGGTATGCCGCAGTCTCCCAAAGACGTCATGATCGAGGTGCAGATCCGCACCGTCGAGATGCACCGTGAGGCCGAGTTCGGTATCGCCGCGCACTGGGGCTATAAAGAGGGGAGAGCCATCCAGCGCTCCATCGCCGGGATGCACTTCGGCGACGCGTTGCTGCGGCAGCAGGTGGTCCAGCAGGCCAAAGACCCCGACGGTCCCGCGGAGGCCGCCGAACGGAAACTGGTCGACCACATCTACGTGCTGACTCCCAAAGGTGACATCATCGAACTGCCAGAAGGTGGCACGCCGCTGGACTTCGCGTTTGCGCTGCACACCGAGCTGGGGCTCAAGTTCAAAGCTGCCCGTGTCAACGGTAGCATCGTGCCGCTCTCGCACAAACTGGAGAACGGTGACATCGTGGAAATTATGTCGCATCGGGAGCCGCGGCCGACCATGCAGTGGCTCGAGGAACTGGCGACGTCGTCTGCCAGGGCCAAGCTCAAGGCGTACTTCTCGTCGCACAACCGCCAGCAGTTCATCGCACGAGGGAAAAGCGTGCTCAATGCAGAGCTCAAAAGTCGACACATTGCGCAGTTGGATAGTGACTTGAGCATGCTGAAAACGTTCGATGGAGAACCTCGTTCGATGCGTGAGCGCGAAGATTTGCTCGTCAAAATTGGCATGGGTTCGATTCGAACGTCGTCTATCTTGCGACATCTGCAATTTGTTGTTCCCGCACGGAAAGTCCAGCGTGTGACGAAGGCCAAGGCGCGCGTCGCGCAGTCACACGAGATCGGCGACGAACATGGCCGACCACTCATCATGCCCTACCGGTATGCCAAGTGCTGCAGTGCTGACACTGCCAAACCTCGCCCGGAGCACATCGTGGGGTTCATCACTCGCTTGGGGCACGTGAGCATTCACAAAGAAGGTTGCCGGATGGTCCGTTCGGCCAACAAAGAGCGGAGGGTGGAGGTGGGGTGGCTGTGAGGAAATCGTCGCAGGTGCGACACCGTGTCGCACACGGCGGCCATGCCGCCGAGCTCCATATGAAGAATTGCATTGTTTGTAGCTCTGGGCCTTCGGCCCAGTCAGGGACACGGTGTCCCTGCTACGGGAAATCAATCTATATATCCTGCAACCAGCTTTCGCATCTTCATCTCCCACTCCATCTGCCTGTACGCGCTGCCGTCTGGCTCGTAGTCTTCGGGCTTTCCTTCGCCGTGCTGTGCGGCGGAGGCCTTGGCGTCTGTCAGCATGCGCTTGAACTGCTCTTCGTCGGGGACGATCTTCTTCCACTCCATCATTTCCTGCAGACCGAGCCGTAGCGTGAGCTGCTTTTTGGCGCCGTCACTGATCATCTCCAAGACGTCTTTTGGCTGCTTGTCCATGGATGTCATCCAGTCTTCCATCGTTAGCCCTTCGCGCTGCAGCCGTTCCTGTAAATCTTTGAGCATCTCCTGCGCTTCGGCTTCGATCAGCTCAGGTGCCAGGTCGACTGTCGTCGCAGCGCGCACGGCGTCGAAGAACGCGTTCTCGCGGCGAGTGCGCTCGTCGTTGGTCTGCTGTTCGCTGAGCATGTGCTCGATATCCTTTCGGAATTCATCCGGTGTTTTCTTGATGCGCAGCGTGGATGCTAAAAATTCGGGTGTGATCTCCGGCAGGCGGGACTCTGCCACACTCTTGACCGTCACATGCACCGTAGCCTTTTTGCCGCGGACTGCGGGGACTGCATGGGTATCCGGAAACCTCGCTTCCATACTCTTGCTGTCGTTGCCTTTCATGCCGTGCAAGTGTTCGCTGATGCCAGGCACGAAATCTTCGGCAGAGCCGACTGTCAGCCGCACGTTGGGGTGGCTGAGCTCTTTGATGGCGTTGTCCTGCGCGTCAGTCGCCCGGCTCTCGACGTAGACAACGTCTCCATGCTGGGCTGGCCTATCCAGAACCGTTTCGGTGCGATGGCTCGCCAATACGCGCTGCAAGAATGCATCGATGTCTTTGGCTTCGACGGCGCTCGTCTGCTTTTTTTCGATCGTGATTTTCTCCGGCTTTTTCAACCTCACTTCAGGCTTTTCGATGAACAGTATGGAGAGCACCAGAGGCTCTTGCGACTCCACATGCACCTGTGGTGGCAAGATCGGCGCGGCTTTGCTTTGTTCCAGGCACTGCCGGACGGCATCGGGCAAGAACACGCGTGCCGTTTCCTTCAGTAGGTCATCTGGGTCGATGCCCGCGCGGACCATGTCGGGCGGCGCTTTGCCTTTGCGGAAGCCCTTGATGTTCGCATGCTCGCTCAAAGACGCAAGCGCTTTCTGCTCGGCTATCGAGCGCTGCTCGGCAGAAATCTTCACCGTGCATTTCGTCTTGGCTTGCGGGAGTTTTTGGAAGGAGATCTCCATGGACAAATTGAAAATTGAGAATGAAGCATTGAAATGTTACCGATTATGAATTTTTCTTCCTATCATTCCAGTAGACCAGCAGAGGTGTAGCGACGAAGATGCTCGAGTACGTACCCAGGAGGATACCGATGATCAGTGTGAGCACGAACCACTTGATGCTCTCGCTGCCGAGCAGGAAGAGCGACAACAACATAATGAGCACGGCGCCGCTCGTGTAGCAGGAACGAACCCATGTTTGATTGACGGATTGATTCGCGACCACAGCGAAATCTTCTTTGCGCTCCTGGAAATGCAAATTATCGCGGATACGGTCGAACACGATGATCGTGTCGTTGACGGAGTATCCCAAGATGGTCAGTAGCGCGGTGATGAAGAGCGTGTCGACTTCGAAGCTCGTGTAGTGACTGAGGATCACAAAGACGCCGACGGTCACCATGACGTCGTGCAGCAGTGTCGCGACGGCGACCACGCCGAATTTCCACGCCTTGTACTTGCGCGGGATCTTGCGGAATGCCCATGCCAGGTATAACACGATGCCTACAGACGCGACAAGGAGCGCAACGAGCGCACGGCGCTTGAGCGACGCGCCGACCGTGGGCCCGATGGTCGTGTACTGCACTTCGCTGATGTCCTTCAGCTCGGTCTTGAGGTGTGCGAGAAGTTCTTTGTGCGTCTCGTCGTCGATGCCTCGCATGCGCACCACAACGTTGCCCTGCTGCGTTCGGTTGACCGTAGGACTGAGGTCGTTCTTGAAGTTCTTGAACGCAGTCAGGACAGTATCGGCGGTCAGCGACTGGTCTTTGTTCGTGAGTTCCATGCGCGTGCCTCCGGTGAATTCGATGCTCAAGCGCGGCCCGGGGTAGACAACCAGTGCGATGCTGATGATCGTCAGAACCGTCGAAATGACGAAGAAGTACTTTGCAGGTTTCAGGAAGTCCATAGCGCGGGAGAGGGTACAGGTGATCGGGCGTTAGTGCCAGGTATTCTCGAGTGTGAGAGAGGAAATCGAAGAAATCGAGGAAATC
>CAYWEU010000132.1:0-7549 GCA_964457395.1 uncultured Candidatus Peribacteria bacterium | reverse complement strand
CGGATTACGTGCACCGCATCGGCCGCACCGCTCGCGCCGGGCGCGAAGGACGGGCGATCTCGTTTGCGTGTCCGGACCAAACGGGCGACATCAGGAGCATAGAGCGACTCATTCGCTCCACCATCAAGCGCCGATCGCTGCCGTCGTCACTCCCTGCTCCGGTGCGATCACAACCCCCAATGCAACAAGAGCCATCGCGTCCTGTCCATCGATCATCATACAACAGAGGAAATCGAGGAAATCGAAGAAATCGATGATCCGCGGCATGGTTGTGAGCATTGTGGCAGGTATTTTTATGGCACTGGTTCTGTCGATTGCCGTGACGTACACGAGAGCGTGACTTGGTCTCGATGTGCGTGATGGGAGCCATTCTGGGCATGTGGATTTAGCTGCAGGGCACAGCGAAAGAGAGCGTCTGACAACAGTCAATTGTTGACGGTGAGAATGTCGCATGTACACTTTTATGAATATGCGCGCTGCCACTCGTTTCGGCCAACGACCAAGGAATAAAGAGAATGATTTTCTGTTCCGTCGCGCCGGTGAGTATAGGAAGAAAGTAAGCGTTTCTCCCGAACAAAGGGCATTGGAGATACGAGAGGACATCACAGATTTTTTTCGTACAAACAGAGGGCTGACGCGAGGGTTAACAATGAAGTCGAAATTTCAAATTATCACGGACATGGACGGAAATCCGGCAAAAGCTGAGGCATCTGTTCGCATGGAAACCGGTCTCAAGCAAATCGGTGCATTGGAGACTATTGATGCTGCCCAAAGAAACATGCATGCAATGCACAACTTGACCATCATGATGACTCGCGCAGCGTGCAGCGCTCTCGTACAGTTTCAGCAAGTAACTGGCAATCCAAAATTCGGCATGGCGCTCAATGTGCCTCCGCAACTGATAAGCCAGACACTGGCCGAAGAAATACTGTTTCACATTCGGGAAGCAAAACTCGACCCCAGTGCGTTTGACATCGAAATCACCGAACAGCAACTCCTGGCTGACACTCCTGCAGTGCTCTCTGCATTGAAAACGTTTAGGCAAGCAGGCGTGCAACTTACGTTCGATGATGTGGGATCAAGCAAAGGAGTAAATACGATTGAACACATTGCTTCGTACGCTGCAAAGTATGATGGAATGATCAGTGGTATCAAACTCGACATAGGCACGACAAAAGATCACGAAGTGCTTTTGCACGGCATGACGGAAAGCAAAAGCGCAGGGTTTGCAACGACGATCGAAGGAGTCGAAAACATTGCACTGCTGCATGCGATTAGAAATAACATTCAAATGATTGGTAAGCGCATGCAAGAGAATATGCAGTCGGTTTTTTTGCAAGGATTTTGTTTTCATACACCCGCAACGCAAGAGGAAACAGCTTCTGTTTTAGGAAATCGGAAGTCACTGGTGCCCATGCCAAGTTGATAGCGTATACTCACAAGGATGCATACATTCGCTCGTCTTCTGCTGTTTTGCTTTGGATTGCTCGTGTGCGCGCAGGCAAGCGCGGCTGCAGTGACGATTGTGCCTCAGCTCATCGACTCGTCTGAGCCTGTAACACGCGCACTACAAGAAAACCAAGGTCACGCTTCGACGAATCTTAAGGGCAAGGGTGCCTCGCTTCGCTTGGTATATTCTTCCGAAAGTCCGCTGCAGGTGTATATGGTCGCAACCGATGACCAAGGGTCGTTTGTGCCGACGGATTTCATGTCCTTCTCGTTGCCTGCGGCACCCCAACAGGCAGAAGCGATTATCGACCTGACGGTAAGCCCTGGGTGGTCACCTGGCGAGCAGCAGTACGTGCTGCATCTGCTCAGCCCACGCGAAGACGCGCAAGCATCATTCTACGAAGCAGAATTTTTGCCAGCGTCCGGCGCTGCGATGCTCGCCGTTCCGTTCAAGCATTTTCTGCGCGCCGAGCCCTACACCCCCGGGACATTCCACGCGCTGTTTGGGTACCGGGTACTCGGAACATCGGTAACGATTATTCTTGGACTGATTACCGTGCTCTTCGCTGTGGCACTGCTCGGTGTACTTGGATTTCGCTCTGCAAAAACAGTATTCATACTACTCATTGCCGCACAGCTTGTGTACTCGCTGCGCTTTGGACTGGACCTTGTTCGATTCTCCAACCAACACCTGCGTGAGTACGCAAGTACAGGATCATTCGATGAAGCCGGCTTTACCTACACTACAGCTGCTGACATACGACAATTGGCTCTGGCGTCTTCCTCGCCCGTATCTGTCTATTTCTGCAGAGACGGCACGAACTTCAAAGAAAAGCTACTGCGCTACTTCGTCTATCCTATTCCCGTTGTCAGCGACGCAACTGGAGCGACAAAAGCGACCATGGTCCTTGTTTCGGGAAAGTTCAAGCAAGGGTACTCGTTCGCTGACAATCGTTTGCAGTGCGGCGACATCGAGCAGCCTGCAAAAACTATTTCGACGTACCCAGACGGTACGGAACTCTACCTTCTCAACCCTCCGTCCGCATGACCTCGCTAGTGCACTTTACCATCGTCTTGGTACTGCTGATAACAGAGGGTTGGCTGCTGGCCTCGGTGATACTCAGCGGACAGAATCGACTGCTGTGCATTGCGCTGTCATTGCCGATTTCCGCGCTTGTGAATGTGTTGATTGTTTTTGTTTGCACTGTCTTTTCCGTCCCTCTCGTGTTGCTTACCATGCTTGTGGCACACGCAGTCGTCATCGCCATCGCGGCATATTTATGGAAGAATTTGCCGAGGCATCCGCACCCTGAACTGACGGACAAGAAAGAGAGAAACAGATCGTGGAGAAATACCAGCGTACTGTGCGCCTGTATGATCATTGCATGCACGGGCATCTACAGCCTGGCTCATTCAATTGTGTTGCCAACCTTCCAGTACGACAGCGCAACCAACTGGACCATGCGCTCGCAGATATCGTTCTATGATCATGCGATTGCATTCGACACCGATGAAAACCGGGGCATGGCCAAGCCGCAGTACCCGGTGTTGTTCCATGCGCTGCAGTTGACGGCAAATCTCGGGCAACGATCTTGGAACGATACTATGGCCAATACGATCCTGGAGCTTCTTTCGATCTCTTCGTTCGCAGCTGTCTTCTTGCTCATCAGACGCATGAAGAACTCGACGCAAGCACTAGTCACCGTCGCGCTCATCGTCGGCATTCCCATGGTCGGCGTTCACTTGGCACAAGGCTATGGCGACATCAATCTGCTGCAGTACTTGCTGCTCTCACTCACGTGTTTCGCCATCTATGCCGACCGTTCGAAAAAACACATGCATCAATCGTGGCGTTGGCTGGTACTCTCGACAATTTTTATCGTCGCATGTGTGTGGACCAAGCCCGAGGGCTGGTTCTTCGGCTTGGTGCCATGGCTGATGCTGCTTGCCAATCATGCATGGAGACATGCCGAGCAGCGAAAAAACGCTATCGTCGTCGCGATCACAGCGATCGCACTCTGGATACCGTGGTACCTGCTGCTATGGGCAAAGGGGCTCGGACTGACGCCACACAGTTCGGATACACTCTTCGCTTTTCATCCCGAAGGTGTCCGAGAAGTCCTGCACGGGCTCTTTGACCGAGGATCGTTTGGCATCCTCTGGTACGCGCTGCCCGTTGCCATGGCGTTGATTGTGCTCCTTGGAAAGAAGAAACATGCGCTGATCGACCGGTCGCACATTCCCCTGCTCTTCTGGGGCAGCTTGGTCTTCCTCGAAGTGCTGTTTATCTATCTCTTCACACCGAACGTCGCCTTCTTGCTCAACGCACAATCGTTTTACAGGCAGATGATGATTCCAGGGGCGATATTGGTTCTTGGGTGTTCGATGTGTATAGAAAGAAAAGAAGACCACTGACTACTGGCCACTGCCTACTGACTACTCGTACACTGACGCCATGCATCTGCGTGTGGTAACGGCATCGCGCTCCCGCGGGATTGGCAACGGCCTGACGTACATGAGCGATACCGCGCTGGTACCCGGAACACTGGTATCTGTGCCGCTACGCAAGGACCTGGTCGAAGGCATTGTGATACGGACGGAAGAAGCGAATACGGACGTGGGAGATGTAAAGCACATAGCAAAAGTGCTCAGTACAGAGCCACTGATACCCCCGTCACTCGTGAAGACCATGGTCTGGATGGCCGAGTACTACGCCTGCACGCTGCGCCATGCATTGCAGGTGTTTCTGCCTCCGCCACCATGGACGAACCTGCTGCCGATACCCATGGTTGAGTATCGTCTGCTCAAGCACGACGCAGTTGTGCGTGGAAAAAAGCAGCAAGCAATCATGGGGATGCTGCGCGAGAAAGGCACGACCGAAGAAACAACACTTCGAAACGAAACCGGTGCGAGTACAGCCACACTCACTGCACTGGAAAGCAGCGGGATCATCGAACGCATGACACGAACAGATTCCAGACTAGCGAGGAAACAAGAAGGTCACAGCACATCATCGGCTCTGCCGTCGCTCTCTGCATCCGAAAACGAGGCGTACGAACTGCTGCACGCGGACAAACACCCCGGTGTGCTGTTGGACGACGTCGGCACTGACCGAACGCTCTTCTACGCGACTCTTACGCACGAAGAACATCGAGCAGGGCGCGCTTCGATAGTGCTCTTCCCGCAGGTATACGACGCAGCGCGCGCCTATGAACGATTGCGTTTGTTGCTTGGCGACAATCACGTGTTGTTCGTGCATGGACGAATGTCTCCAGCGCAACGCAGGGCCGCCTTCCGCGTTGTGCGCACAATGCATGCGCCTGTCATCGTCGGCACACGAACAGCTCTGTTCTCTCCTGTTGAACGTCTAGGACTTGTCATCGTCGATGACGAACATGAGTGGGTCTACAAAAGCGAACAGACGCCACGGTACCACACGCGCCTTGCAGCCGAGGTCTTAGCCACGCTGTGCGGCGCAAAGCTGGTGCTGGCGTCCGCAACGCCGTCACTCGAAAGCTGGAAACATGGGCATACGCTGCCGGCTCGGTACCACATGGCGCACATTCGGCCGGACATCGTCGCGGCGCTGCCGCGCATTACGACCATCGATCTCTCGCAGACAGAGTTCGGGTCGTTGTACCCGTTTAGTCCCCCGCTCATCGAAGCGTTGCAAGCACGATTGGAGCGAAAAGAACGCAGCGTGTTGTTGCTCAATCGTCGCGGGAGCGCGACTGCGCTGCTGTGCCTGGATTGCAAGACGACTGTCGTGTCACCCGTCACGCGCATGCCGCTCACGGTGCACATCGTCGGAGGCAAGCACATGCTCATCGATCACCTGACCGGCCACAGCGAGGCCATGCCAACTGTGTGCGGCAATTGCAAATCAACTCGCTTGCACTCTGTCGGTGCCGGAACGCAGAAGATAGAAGCTCTGCTCAACCGAATATTCCCCAAAGCAAAAGTGTTACGTGCGGACGCGGACACGCTCGAAACTCCGGACACCATGGAAGACATGATCCATGCACTGGACAACAATCGCGCCGACATCTTGGTCGGCACACAGCCGGTGCTGCGCGCGGTACAGTCGCCAAAAGTCACACTTGCAGCGGCTGTGCTTGCGGACGTCGGCCTTTCGCAGCCGAATTTTCGGTCGGGCGAGCGTGTGTTTCAGCAATTGACGCATCTCATCACCAAGATGAGCGGCAAGGCCAGTGCCGACATCATCATCCAAACATTTCGACCCGATGCACGAGAAATCAAATGCGCATCGCAGAGAAAGACACAGGAATACATGACAGCCGAACTATCGTTGCGAGCGCAAACCGATTATCCGCCGACATCGCAGATGATGTGTTTGTTGCTACGCGGGCCCGGTGCACGAGAGCAGGCACAGCGCATGTTCGTCAACGCAAAAAGCGTCGCCTCAAGCGCGAGTTGTGTGGTCACGCTCGGACCTCCACAGCCGGGCAAGCCGCCCGTTTGGCGCATCACTCTACGCGGAAAAGCTCCACGAATGATCCTCAATACAATTCCGCTGGAAAACGCGATTGTAGACGTCGACCCGCTGGAGCTAGATTGATCATTCATCACAAGGTGTACCATCATCCACGTGCAGCTCACCGATACTCTCACCTCCGGGCTTCTCAAAACCACGCAAGCGCACATCGATGGGCTGAAAGCATTGCATGTGCAGTCGGTGTTGGACCTGCTGTTGTATTTGCCCAGAGCTCATGAGGACTTAAGCGAGGTAACGACATTGCTCGAGGCCCCTCTGGGCCAGAAAACCACGCTGCGCGGGACCATCAGCAAACTCACACTCGTTCGCACGAAGTCGCGAAAAGTATTCGTACAAGCAGATTTTACCGACGAAACCGGCGAGCGGGCGCAAGTCATCTGGTTCAACCAACCGCATATCCTGCGCATGCTCAAAGAAGGACAAGCCGTCACGCTGACTGGCAAGATCGTCGAAAGCGGGTACAAACTGCAGATCCAAAGCCCGACGTTCGAGGACGCCGCTCGCCAACCGTTGCACGCCGGGCGCATAGTACCGGTGTATTCGCAGAGCGAGCTGATCAACAGTCGTTGGCTTCGCGAGAAAATGGCACTGGTTAAAGACTGCATAGCGCAGCTGCAGGAAACTCTGCCCAGTGATGTGGTATCGCAAGAACATCTTCTCTCGCGCTACCAGGCCATCGAACAGATGCACTTTCCCACAACGCCAGAGCAACTGCAGCTGGCCAAAGACCGCATGGCATTCGAAGAATTGTTTCGTATCCAACACGACGCGCTCGAACGCAAACGCCAGTGGCAAGGCGAGCGACAGAGCAGGTTACAGATGCCGATGGATATCGATCTGGTCAAAGCGCTGTTCGCATCGCTGCAGTTTACGCCGACCGGCTCGCAGAAAGTCGCCATCTACGAAATCCTCAAAGACATGGAGAAAGACGTACCCATGTCGCGCCTGCTGGAGGGCGACGTTGGGTCGGGCAAAACGCTTGTTGCCGTCACCGTCATCGCCAATGTCATGCATCGCGGAGGACAATCCGCACTCATGGTGCCGACCGAAGTACTCGCCAAACAGCATGCGACAGGCATAGCGCGCTTGCTGCTGACGTTTCATTCGTTTGTGCACAGTGACCCCAAAGCGCCCTTGTCACTGCGGTCGATGCGGCTGCCGACCATGGCGTTGCTGACAGGTTCGACCCCCGGCAGCGAAGCCGACGAGATCCGCCGTGGACTCGCAACCGGCACGATAGACCTTGTCATCGGCACACACTCGCTCATCGAGGACACGGTGCAGTTTCACGACTTGAAGCTGGCGATCGTCGACGAGCAGCACCGGTTCGGCGTCACGCAGCGTCAGCGGCTGAAAGACAAAGGCAATCCGCATTTCTTGTCCATGACGGCAACCCCCATCCCGCGCACACTGGCGCTCACGGCATACGGCGACCACGATCTGTCTGTGTTGCTGGAAAAGCCAGGGAACCGAAAGAAAATCGAGACCAAAGTCGTGGCACCTTCTGGCCGCCGCACGGTTGAGTTGTTTATCGATCAGCAAATAACCCAAGGCCTCCAAGTGTTTGTCATCTGTCCGCTGATC
>CAYWEU010000131.1:0-3757 GCA_964457395.1 uncultured Candidatus Peribacteria bacterium | reverse complement strand
CTCCCGAAGCACGATGCGGATCTCCTGTTCTTTATTGCCGAAATCCTTGCGGTACGCGGTCGCAATCGCCTGACGGACGGCCTCGAGAAAGGCTTCGGGCTTGACGTTGCGCTCGGTACAAAGCTGGTTGAGCGCGGCGATGAAAGTGGAGCGCATGAGACAAGGATGAAAAAAATAATCGGGAGCAGGCATTCTGCCTGCGGTTGACGTTGGGAAGAACGACCATCCCCATAGAGAGATAGTCAAAGGTACAAAATAGATTCTGTTACGTTATCATATCATGAAAAGGAGCGGTGTGGCAATTTGACTTAATATGAAAAAGGTTTACTATAAAAATATGGAACGGATCGAAGATCAGCAAATTGCATGGATGGATCTTGAGTTTTTTCGCGATCGTGAGGGTGAAGGCATACCAGAGAACATCCGTGATATGGCTCTGGATTGCGATGCACGAGGACAGTCCTTCGAAGCTGAACAGCTCACAATCACCCATCAGCGTATCGCTGTTGCTTCACGCTTGATTCTCGATCTTGCCAGTCAGGAACGTTTCTCGCTCGTACAGCTGCTGAACGGTACCATTGGAATACGACTTGGACCGACGACATGTGCGATCGCACGCATGGTGACGGAACAATTGTTCATGGCAGCTGCGACTTCGCATATAAGAGAACAGGGAACCGAGAACCCAACGTATGCGCAAGTGCATGAATTTGTGTTGGCGAACATCGATCGATTACAGGAACTGGCGAACATGAGCTGTCCTACCTTTCAATTGGTTGACGAATGCCTTCCGATGCCGCCCTGTCATGGTGGGTAACAGTGCAAGCAGCCGATAGGCAAGCAGCTTCCACCCCCGCGGCACGCGATCGAACCCTTGCACTTTTTTCGAAAGTTCAACAGCCGAGCGCCCAAGCACTTCCATGCGCTTCAAAGAATCTTCAAGCTCGATGTGATGATGATGCAATGCCTTCGCTTCGGGCTCATAGAATAAACGTACACCGGCGTCGCGAAGGCGCATTCCCCACTCTATGTCTTCCCATCCGTACAGGTGAACGTCCGTTCGGAATGGATGTTTTTTGGCAACTGCAAGCGGAAGACTGATGTGGCTGGTGTAGGTGAACTTGTGCTGCATCGAACGTGGGATCAACCCATGAGCATAGGGTGCAAGTTTGGGGTATCCGAACTGCCACCCGCTCGTCTCAAGCCATCGCATGACGGGGGTGATGCCGCACGCGGAGTCCCAGGTCGTAAAACCAAGCACAGCTACTGCCCCCTCCCCGCTCGCTACAGCTTGCCCCCCTCCCCCGCGACACACATGCCTCTCGCACGCATCAGCCGCAAGAAAAATATCGTCACCGATGAAGAGGACGACCTCACCCGTCGCATGCTGTACGCCTTCGTTACGTGCCACGCCTTGCTGACGTTTCGGGATCTCGAAAAACTTCACGGGAATCCGCCAAGAAGAATGCTCAAAAAGTGCCGACGTATTGTCATCGTGGCCGTCGCCAACGACGATCACTTCGATCTGATCGGCGATCGTTTGGGGTTCGAGGTGCTGCAAACACTGCGCGAGAATGTCGGCGCGCCGGTAGGTGGGGATGATGATGGAGAGGCGAATCAATTGATAATTGATAATTGATAATTGAGAATGGCAGAGAAATGCGATTCTGTGAATAATTATCAATTTTCAATTCTCAATTTTCAATTGCGCACCCTCTTCCTCAACCTCGCAAGCCATCATCAGCTCATCGCTCTTACTGACGATCAGCGCACACTCGTGTCGGTTCCGGTCGAGAGCCGAACGGGCGAAGAGCATCTTCTGCCGCTGATCGAGAAGATGCTCAGAGAAGCAGGAATGACATTCCAAAATCTTGACCGCATCGCAGCGACGACCGGTCCCGGCGGGTTCATGAGCCTCAGAGTCGGCATCGCGCTTGCGAATGCGCTCTCTGACAGCTTGAGTATTCCGCTGGCGGGGGTGCATGGGAGTGAGGTGTGGCACTCGAGAGTTGAAAGTGAAAAGTTGAAAGTGAAAAGTTATGTGTGGCTTCACTCCACAAAACAAAATCTTCTTTTCATCCGTGAGTTCGAAGACTGCAGTAAAAAGTGGCCAATACCGACTCTGATATCGATTGAAGATCTGCACTTTCAACGTTCAACGTTCAACGTTCCACTTTTTTATGTCGGCGAACTCATCGAATCTCAACGATTGCTCCTGCCCGGTCTTCAGCCGATGAACGATCTGAAAACCATCGAAGACGTTCTGCCGGCAATACTTGCAAAAGCACACTACGAAAAAAAATCTCTGCTTCCGTGGTACGGACGAGGGGCGTAGCACGGTCCTCCGGACCGTGTCCATTGAACACGGCCGAGACGGCCGTGCTACAATCGCCGCCCATGACCGTTATCGACGTCTTAAACAGGCTCCTCGGAGATCCGAATAAGAAAGAGCTTCAAAAGCTCGCACCGATCGTTCTGCAGGTTCGAGCAGCCGGAAACTCTTCGGCCATCCGCGCGCTCACGCTCGAAACACTGCCGCAAAAAACGCAGGAATTCCGCGACCGGTACAAGGCAGGCGAGAGTCTGGAAACACTGCTGCCGGAAGCGTTCGCGACAGCCATCCGCGGGTGCGAACTGCTCGTCGGAACAGAAATGACGATCGGCACGCAGACACTGGAGTGGAACATGGTCCCGTTCGATGTGCAGATCATCGGTGGTGCGGCGCTCCATCGAGGGTACATCGCCGAGATGCGTACCGGTGAAGGCAAGACACTGGTGTGCACCCTGCCCGCATACCTCAATGCTCTGACGGGTGAGGGTGTGCATGTCGTGACGGTGAACGATTACCTCGCAAAACGCGACAGTCAGTGGATGGGCATGCTGTACTCGGCACTCGGAATGAGTGTTGGGGTCATCGTTCACGGTCTCGAGCATGAAGACCGTAAGAAAGCCTACGCAGCAGACATCACGTACGGCACGAACAACGAATTCGGGTTCGATTACCTGAGGGACAACATGGCACCGTCGGTCGAACGCCAGGTGCAGCGCGGACTCCACTATGCCATCGTCGACGAAGTGGACTCGATCCTCATCGACGAAGCGAGAACGCCGCTCATCATCAGCCAACCGGCGGAAGAATCCACGCTCAAATACCGGCTCTACGCCAAGTACGGCGGCGAACTGAGAGAGAACACTCACTTTCTGAAGGATGAGAAGCAGAAAGCGGCGACACTCACCGAGGAAGGAATCAAGAAGATGGAAGAGTTGATGGGAGTCGAGAACATCTACACCGAGAAAGGATTTGAAGAGGTGCACCACATCGAACAGGCACTTCGCGCCCACGCGATGTATCAACGCGACGTCGACTACGTCGTGAAGGACGGCGAAGTGATCATCGTCGATGAATTTACCGGTCGCCTCATGCCGGGCCGGCGCTACAGCCACGGACTGCATCAGGCCATCGAAGCCAAAGAGAATGTGACGGTGCAACGCGAGAGCAAGACGCTTGCAACCATTACGTTCCAGAATTATTTTCGTCTCTTCAAAAAACTGGCAGGCATGACCGGCACCGCAAAAACAGAGGAGGAGGAATTTCAATCGATCTACAAGCTGCCCGTCATCACCGTCCCGACGAACCAACTGATGATCCGCACCGACAAAGCCGATGCCGTGTACGCGACCGTCGCCGCAAAGTTTAAAGCCGTTGCGACGATCGCGAAGGAGAAGCACGAGAAAGGTCAGCCGGTCTTGATCGGCA
>CAYWEU010000130.1:0-1904 GCA_964457395.1 uncultured Candidatus Peribacteria bacterium | reverse complement strand
ACCCTCCTAACGGCCCCATTGCCGTTCCAAGGTTGCGAACTGGATGTCTGTATTCAATCGTAGCGACTACAAATGAAACGAATTATGATTTTTGTGCACATACTTCAATCAATTCATTGCATACCATGTGCACTTGTTCTTCAGTCAATTCCGTGAACATCGGTAACGACAAAATCTCACCAGCAAGTTTTTCTGACACGGGAAACGAGCCCGATTTCCACTCTCTCTGCTGCGTGTATGCCTCTTGCTTATGAATAGGGATGGGATAATGAATGCCGGTCGCAATGCCTTTCTCGGTCAGCTTTTTCTGCACTTCGTCGCGGTTGTGTACGCGCACGACGAACAAGTGATAGTTATGCAGGCGGTCGGGATGTGTCGTGAATAACTTGATGCCAGGCTTTCCATCCAAGTGTTTTCGATACAGATTCGCCAGCGACCGACGGCGAGCGTTCCAGTCGGACAGATGCGGCAATTTGGCGCCCAACACCGCGCCTTGAATGCCGTGCATGCGTTCGTTTCGCCCTATGACACTGTGATGATATTTTTTTGACATGCCGTGATCGCGCAGCATGCGTACACGCTTTGAGACACCGTCATCGTTTGTGGTAATGCCTCCGCCCTCGCCAAACGCGCCCAGGTTCTTGCCTGGGTAAAAGCTGAAGGCAGACGCATGGCCCATAGACCCCGCACGCTTGCTTTTGTACTCGCTGCCGTGCGCTTGGCAGGCGTCCTCGATGACGATGAGGTTATGCTTCTTGCCCAACGCCATGATGGCGTCCATGTCCGCGCATTGGCCGAACAGGTGCACGGGGATGATGGCCTGCGTGTTCTTCGAGATGGCTTTTTCGATGGCAGCAACATCGATAAGCGCGTCGATTTCGCGGCAGTCGACTAAGACCGGTGTGGCGTTGACCAGTGCAATCGCCTCCGCAGTCGCAAAGAACGAGTTCGTGACCGTGATGACTTCGTCTCCTTCGTCGATGTCATAGGCTCGCAGCAACAGCTCCAGCGCGGCGGTGCCGGTACCGACGCCGATGGCGTGTGTTGAGCCGCAATACTTGGCAAAATCGCGCTCAAACGCCTCGACAGCTGGTCCCAGCGCAAATGCCGACGTATCGATGACGTTGGCGATCGCTCCATCGATTTCGGGTTTGATCGAGAGGTACTGGGCTTTGATGTCCAGGAAGGGGACAGGCATGGCGTGAGAATAATTGATAATGGATAATTAACAATTGATAATTTGGTTTTGAGGTCTACGATCAGGCAGCCATGAAACGCACAGTACTCCTCTCCGGCGTGCACGTCGCATTTGCGGAAATGACTCTGGAAGATCAGCAGTACTTCCAACAGTGGTTGGCCTCGAGTCCAGACCTACGAACGCAGATCGATGACCATCGCATCCCCACCATGGAAGATCAGCTGCAGTGGTTTGCGCGTACGCAGCAACCCGACAGAAAAATGTTCTCGATCATCGCGAATGCCGACAAGGCGCTCATCGGTAATGCGGGATTCGTGGATATCGACCCGATACACAAGACCGCGGCTTTTCGCATCACTATCGGCAATGCCGAGTACCAGGGTAAAGGACTCGGGACCGAAGCCACAGCGCTCACGTTGCAATACGGCTTCGATGAGCTGGACTTGCAGCAGGTAACGCTCAAAGTTCTACAAACCAACGCGCGCGCGATCCGCACGTACGAGAAAGCAGGCTTCATACCCCTGCCGTCATCCGGGGACACAGAGAGTGCTAGACTGACAATGACGATCGATCGTCACAACTTCCTCAGCCGTATTCCATGAGCTTGCGCATAACGCCATTCACCGCCGAGCACGAGAAGACATGGGATGACTTCGTGCGCACATCGCGTAACGGAACACTGTTTCATACTCGGCGTTTTCTCAGC
>CAYWEU010000129.1:0-5849 GCA_964457395.1 uncultured Candidatus Peribacteria bacterium | reverse complement strand
CGAATAACGGTGCCCGCCTCGGCCGCAAATACCGGTCCGCCGCCCCGTTCTTGCAGATCGACGCCGAAATGTGCGGCACTGAAGTATTGTGTGTAGAAGCAGTTACACGGCCTTTGAAAAATGCCCTTGGTCGGAGAGAAGACAACATTATCCGGCGGTGTGACATCGGCAATAATCTGCTTTGCCACCGTGCCGGGTTTTTTGGGCTGCTGTTCGGACGGTAACGTAAAGGAGCCCGGTGGCAGGTTGACTGCGATTTTGAGAGATTCGACCACCGGCTTGCCACCGGGGATGATGAGGTCTTGTCCCGCAAGCAGGTACCCGCCCTCGATGTGGTTCTGTTGCGCGATCGACTCTGTCGCCACGCCATACAGCTCGGCTATCGACGACAAGTTCTGACCGCGCTTGACTTGGTGGATGATGCCATCGACCGGCAGCACCAACAGCTTCTGGCCGGGCTGGATCTGATCTTTGGACGTCAGGCCATTGGCCCAGCGAATGGTCTCGGGCTTGATGCCATTGCTCTGGGCGATGCCCGCGATACTGTCGCCGCTCTCGACAGTATGCAAAATGCCCTGGCTATACGCGCTGCGTGTTCCCTGCTGCGTGAGCGACGATGTTTTGAGGAGGAAACCTTCTTCAACTAACAGAAATTGCCTGTCGTCTTCGGACGCGACAGCCGGCATCGATTCTGCCGCGGTATCCGGAGTGTACGGCGGAAGGAACATGGAGATCGCAAATATGCCCAGACACACCAGTCGCACGCGGAGAGAAAGCCAAGTCTGGACATTGGAGTGTGCGGGACGCATACGAGGAAAATTATGAGGCTTCGTGCACAGCCTGCAGCACATTTACTGCATCAGTGTAGCGGTCATTGGATTTCAAAAGCACGAGCAAGTACTGGCGGTCGCGCTCGGTAAAGACGATGATCAGGCACTGCCCTGCGTTGTCGGTCGTTCCGGTCTTTACGCCGAGGACGGAGGCGTTGTAGTGCAGCATTTCGTTGGTGTTCGTCAGGTCGTACGACGCGCCCGCTTCGTTGAAAATAGTCGCCGAACGCGTCGCGACGATCTTGCGAAAGAGCGGCTTACGCATCGCGGCTAATGTCAACCACGCCATGTCGCGCGGGGTGGAGTACTGCATGGCATCATCGAGCCCTGCCGGATTCGCAAAGTTTGTGTTCTTCATGCCCAGCGTCTTGGCACGATCGTTCATGGACTGCACAAACATGGCAACGGTCTTGCTGTCGTCGATCGCCAACACGTAGGCGACGTCGTTGGCGGAGCGAATGAGCAATGCTTTCAGCAAGTTTTCGATAGTCAAGCGCTCGCCGCCCTTGAACCCAAGCGCACTCCCTCCGACAGTGTCGGCAAGCGACGCAACCGTCACGATCTGCTGCGGCCGGTGACGCTCCAAAATTTGCAGCGCCGTCATGATCTTGGTCGTGCTGGCCATCGAGCGCTGCTGGTCGGGGTTGCGGGACATCAGCTCTTCGCCGCTCTCTACGTCGAGCAACAGCACGCCGGATGCGGACAGTCGCGGCATGACGATCGTCTTGCGCAGCGCCGACGGGCTCGACACACGCATGATTTCCATGCCCGGCAACGCAGCGGGGGCATGCAAGCCTTGGCCGACCGGTATGGCGCCAAGCAACAGCAGTGATGCGAGTGTGCGAATCATGGATCGATGGTACGGGGTCACTTATAAATCACTCTGTCTGATATGCGCAGATCGATGTACTCCTTTACTTGATCGAGCGAGAGTGAACGCAAGAACTCCCGAAAGCGTTGGAATTGTACGTCAAGCGGGCTGATCATATCAAACCATAGCGAGACCTTCTGCAAGCCGATGTGGAACTCCTGCGCGCGCAGGTAGACCGTGACATCGGTCACCGGAAAACCGAAATCCGTCTGCAGGGTACTGCGAGCATCGAACACCGCCTTCAGCAGCTCTGTCGACATGACTGCCGAACGATTCGTCGGACGCACGCCCCAGTCGACCAGTCGCAGCCGCGGCAACTTCTCACGAGAGAGTTTGATGGGCGAGAACACCGCGTACCCTCGAGACGTTACGTATGCATATGCGCCAGAGCTCGTCGCGACGGCTCCGGTGCCCGATGTCTGCTGCTGTATGTCATCGCCACTCAGTTCAGCGATAACCGGGTCTAAGTACAGCGAAATAGTGAGCGTGGACGGATAGCTTTTCTCGACTTCCACGCGCCGGATGTCAGGGAACCTTGGCAGAAGCATTTCGGTTATTTGGGCCTTGGAGACAAAGAGCAGCCGCTCTTGGAACAACGGGACCAGGGTTTGCTGTACTTCTTCGATGTCGACACGTGGATCTTGGCGCCGGACGTGCACCTGTTTGACGTTAAAGACCGGCGAGAACAACAGGATGGCCACACAGGCCATCAGCAAGACCGCGAACATCACCAGCAGCCAAATCTTGACTTCCGCCCAGAAAATCTTGAATGTTTTACCCCACTTTCTGGCACCGCGTTGCAGCTGATCGCGCTTGCGCTTCATGGTGGAACGCGATGATCGCGAATACCGCTTAGCGATCGCTTGCGCCATGGGTCCAGTGGGCCGGTTAAAATTCTTGGGTAATCGTGAAGCGGGACGCAGAGGCATCGGAGGGAGTGTATATCAGAGCACCGGTTTTTGCAGACCCTATTGGAAGCAAGGCTGGAATTTCTAATTTAAAATTTTAAATTTCTAATTTCGAACTATAGTGTCTCTATGACTATCGCCCTCGTTGCCGACTGGCTGCCGACGTTCGCAGGTGCCGAGCATGTCGTTGCGACGCTGAGTCGCATTTGGCCGGATGCGCCGCTGTTCACAACGATCGCGAGTCGCGGGCGCCTCGGTCCGCTGGACAAGGCCGACATTCGCACGAGCCCCTTACAGGCACTGTATCGACTGATCCGCAGACACCAGGTGCTGCTGCCGCTCATGCCGCGATACATCGAGGAAATCGATGTGCGTGGGTTTGATGTGATCATCAGCTCGTCGCACGCGGTGGGCAAAGGCATCGTGCCTCCATCCGGCGCAGTGCACGTGTGCTACTGCCACACGCCCATGCGGTACGCGTGGGAGATGGAAAACGAGTACTTGCAGGACTTCGGCGTACGAGAACCTCTAAAGTCCATGGTTCGCACTCAGCTCAAGCAGTTGCGCCGTTGGGACTTGTCCACGGCCAAACGCGTGGACCTGTTCATCGCAAATTCTATCGAGACGCAAGAGCGTATCAAGCGAATTTATGGACGAGAGAGTCTAGTGATCTCGCCACCCGTTGATGATCGGTTTTTTCTAGTATCGTCCGATCCTAAGTCCAAAGTCCCAAGTCCTAACCACTACTTTTTAGCCCTCGGCCGCCTCGTTCCGTACAAACGTTTCGATTTGCTCATCAGGCTCGCAAACCAGTTGCACCTGCCGCTGTGGATCGGCGGGCAAGGACGAGAGTTGCAGCGCCTCAAGCGCATGGCTGGGCCGACGGTACGCTTTCTGGGGTTTGTTCCCGACGATCAATTGCCCGCACTCTACGCCGGGGCGCAGGCTCTACTGTTTCCGCAGATCGAAGACGCGGGCATCGCGCCGTTAGAAGCCATGGTCAGTGGCACACCGGTCATCGCGCTGGGCAAAGGCGGTGCGCTGGACGTCATAGAAGACGGCGTATCCGGCTTGCTTGTGCCAAAACAAACCGTGGAAGCATTCGCAGCCGCGATCACGCGTTGGCGCACAATCGACTGGGACCGCCCGCGTATACGAGAGCACGCGAGACGTTTCTCGGAATCGGAGTTCCGTCGCCAGATGATGAATGCGGTGGAAGACGCTTGTGCGACGTTCGCGAAGAAGTTTTAGAAATTGCACAATACCTACCGTACGTACCTTACTTGCCTTACTCGAATGCTCTCTCGTCCCTTCCGCATTCTATCGACATACGACAAGCATCTTCAGCTCGACTTTCTCGTTAAAACCGACAACGTCCGCACCGATGCCGACATCGCGCGAGTAACGGGCGCAGAGCGCATCGCGAGTGTGCATCAAATGCATGGATCAGCCGTCGTTGTCGTGCGCGAGCCGACCTCGCGCACGCTGCAAGCCGATGGACTGATCACCGATGTGCCAGGCTTGACTCTTACGATTCGCTTCGCTGATTGCCAAGGATTGATCGTCTCTGTCCCGAAAAAAAACATCGTCGGGCTCATTCATGCAGGCTGGCGGGGCATTGTCGCCGGAGTCATTCCATCGTTTTTCACAACACTCGACAATGAGTGGGGGATCAAGCCTGCGCAAGCACTGGTCGCCATCGGCCCGTCGCTCTGCATGACATGCGCTGAATTTTCTGATCCGGCAACCGAGGTACCGACTCTCCAGGCGTTCACGCAGGGCAATCGTGTGGATTTTCGAGCCGCCGCGGACCGGCAACTGCGTGACTTGGGCGTGCAACAATCAAACATCGAACGGTCGCCCGACTGCACGCGGTGTCAGCCGGAACAATACTGGACGTACCGCGGCGGGCATCGCGAAGATGTGAAGAATGGGTACACGAATTGTTTTGCGGTGAGGCTTCTTGATTGATTGGCTTCGGCATTTACTGAATTGGAGCGTACAGACCATGGTATCCTGACGCCGTGGTCCCGTAGTTCAATGGATAGAACGACCCTCTCCTAAGGGGTAAATGCAGGTTCGACTCCCGCCGGGACCACCATTCGACTCGTCCGCCTGCGGGGAGCTTCGCGTAGCGGGCCACGAAACTAAGAGGCAAGAATAGCTTTCGGAGCGCATATTTCGTTGTACCTCCCTCCTCTATACAATGATAAAGATGGACATCCAGCATTATTACGACAAACGAGCAATAGAATACGAGGAAATTTATCATCGTCCTGACCCCGTTCGTCAGAAGAATTTGGCCGAACTTGCCGAGGCGATGCAGGAAGCAATGACGGGTCGTCGTGTTTTGGAGGTAGCCTGTGGCACTGGCTACTGGACTGAAAAAATTGCGAAGACCGCAGAGCATATTGTCGCCATTGATGCGGCACCTGCCACTCTGGAGATTGCTCGTTCAAAGAAAATTCCTGAGGAGAAAGTAGAGTGGAAAATCGGTGATGCGTACAAGCTGACTTCGGAAAATGGCCTCTACAATGCCGGCTTGGCAATGTGTTGGTTTTCCCACATACCAAGGGCAAGAATAACCGAATTTCTTTCTGGTTTTCATACGGTATTGCAGCGTGATTCGATCATGTTTATCGGAGACAATACGTTCAAAAAGGATTCGGGTGGGGAATTTATACAAAAAAATGGTTCCGAAGATACGTTCAAAATCCGGACGCTCTCCGATGGTTCCAAGCACGAAATCATAAAGAATTACTTTAGTGAACAGGAGTTGAAAAACATTTTTTCTCGATTCGGCCAAGATGTGTACGTTCGCATAGGCAGTGACTTCTGGTGGGTCCAGTATACAACTGCATGAAATTCAATATTTTGGCATTGGTAAGACAAAAACAAGCGTAAAAATGAGAACCATGGTTAGCACTCACTTCAGTATCACCACCTGCCTGCTGTCGGTCGGCAATGAGCCCGGTTTCAGCTTGATTTCGTCCACTGGCTGCACGTCTTTTGCACCGAGTGCTTTGGTCACACCGGCCATGTCTCCGCCTTTGACGTTGAAGAGGATGACGACCCGCGGCTCGGCGGACTCCACGAGCGCTTGAACTTTTTTCTGATCATCGGCAGCGACGACAAGCACGTCGATGTCTCCCAAGTGCTCGATGTCGGCATCGCTCCACTCGTACACAGGTGTATCGACAAACGCGATGCGCAGACTGTCGATAGCCGACGTATAGGACA
>CAYWEU010000128.1:0-1917 GCA_964457395.1 uncultured Candidatus Peribacteria bacterium | reverse complement strand
CGCCAATGGGCTCCTGATGCATGCAACCATCTTGCATGATCTATGCGATGTATGCCATCCAGCGTATGCTCGACATGTCCGTGCCCCCACAACTGCTGTCGATCGTCGCGCCGGTGTATAACGAAGCCGAGAACATCGTGCTGTTCTTGCAAGGTATCGAAGACAATGTGAAGGAACCCCATGAAACACTCATCGTGTACGATTTTCCCGAGGACAACACTTTGCCCGCAATCGCCGCGATGCAGCCGCCCGCGACGAATGTCCGGCTCGTGCACAATACACTCGGGAAAGGGGTACTGAATGCAATCAAAGCAGGATTCGCCGCCAGCACCGGCGATGTGACGGTCTTCATGGCGGCCGACAGAGCCGACGACCCCGCAGACGTCCCGGCCATGGCAAAGCTAGTTCGCGAAGGCGCCGACGTCGTGGCGGGTTCGCGGTACATGAAGGGCGGCAAGCAGCTGGGGAAGAAATGGTTCAAGCAATTCCTTTCGCGTTTCGCAGGACTATCGCTGCACTGGCTCGCCGGACTGCCGACACACGACGCGACGAATAATTTCCGCGCGTACAGCCGCCGCGTCATCGCCTTGCCGATCGAAAGCACGATGAGTTTTGCACTCGGCATCGAGCTAGTGCTCAAGACGCACTGGAACGGCTGGCGCATCGAAGAAGTACCGACGACCTGGCAAGACCGCACTGCCGGAGCGTCTCGCTTTCGTTTGTGGGCATGGCTGCCGGAGTATCTGCACTGGTACACGATGGCCTTCAGGAAAGCATGGAGGCCAAGAAAGCGATAAGCAAGTAACCGTGCGGATTGACCACGGTGTGTTTTCGGTCAAAGATACGCAAGTATGACTCCTGCATCCCCTACGGTCGGCGACAAATCCATCGTCATCGTCGGCGGGTGCGGCCATGTTGGGCTGCCACTAGGCATGGCATTTGCGGACAAGGGATACCACGTGCATTTGCTGGACATCAACGCCGAGAGCGTCAAGAGAGTCAATGGCGGAACGATGCCGTTTTTGGAAGACGATGCCGACAAGCTGCTACCGAAAATATTGGCATCGGGTCGCTTGAAGGCAACGACCGACAGTGGAGTGCTCAAGGACGTGGACATCGTGATCGTCACCATCGGCACACCGGTGGATGAATATTTGGATCCGTCGGTGAGCACGTTCGATGAATCGGTCCATGCGGTAGTGAAGCAGATGAAGTCCGGGCAACTCCTGATCCTTCGCAGTACGCTCTTCCCCGGTGTCACCGACCGCCTGGGCCGTCAGCTGAACGATATGGGGAAGAGTGACATCGATCTTGCGTACTGTCCCGAGCGCATCGTACAGGGCCAGTCGCTGCAAGAATTGGCAAAGCTGCCACAGTTGGTCGGCGGATATTCTCAAGGTGCAGCGCAGCGTGCAGCCGCGCTGTTCAAGACGCTCTGCCCCATCAGCATTTATCTGCGCCCCGTCGAAGCCGAACTCGCCAAGCTCTACGCCAACGCCTGGAGGTACATCAACTTCGCCATTTCCAACCAGTTCTGGGTCATCGCACAAGAGTTCGGAGCCGATTTTGACAAGATCCATTCGGCGTTGCAGCAGGATTACCCGCGCATGAAGTCCTTCGCTCGAGCGGGGTTTGCCGCCGGACCGTGCCTGCTCAAGGACACCATGCAGTTGGGGGCGTTCAACCACGGCTCGTTCGTGCTGGGCCAGGCGGCCATGATGATCAACGAAGGCCTCCCCTACTTGTTGGTGCAGCAGATCAAGCAAACGCACGACCTGCGGTCGATGACGGTCGGGCTCCTGGGCATGGCGTTTAAGCCCAACAGCGACGACAATCGCAGTTCTTTGTCCTACAAGCTCCGCAAGGTACTCGTCATGGAAGCGAAGCACGTCCTGTGTGCGGACCCATACGTGAAAT
>CAYWEU010000127.1:0-6563 GCA_964457395.1 uncultured Candidatus Peribacteria bacterium | reverse complement strand
CTGAGCTACAGGGGCAGCACCGCCTAGAAGAATACATCAAATCTCTCACTTCTGCTCACGAAATATATGACACAAAAAACGCCCCATCGCTGGAGCGTCTTTCTCCTCACGCGAGGTTAACGCCTCTTTTTTCGTTTTGCCGACTTTTTGGCGGCCTTCTTCTTCTTGGCTTTTTTCTTGGCCATAGGTAAGAAATTGGAAAGAGTATTATAGTTCCGTAGTATAGAGATAGAAATAATTTTGTGAAGCTCTCTCGTACGAATGGTGTGGCGTCTATTGACGGAAGTCCGTCTGATAGCGAAGATGACTCCATGAAGAAAATAGGAAAAAACAGGCACGGTAAAAAAGTGGAGAGTGCTAACCTGACGAAAATCGTCGAACGGAACATCAAGACATTCATCGCGATGCAGCATCAGATCGATCGGAGGAAAAACTTCAGCGACCGCATCGCGGACAAGATAGCCTCGCTCTCGGGAAGCATCTACTTCTTCTACGTTCACATACTGTGGTTTGGGCTTTGGATAGCCATAAACCTCGGTTTCTTTTCTACACAGGGCATACAACCATTTGACCCGTTTCCTTTCGGTTTGCTTACGATGGTGGTATCGCTCGAGGCGATTTTTCTTTCGACATTTATTCTCATCAGTCAGAATCGCTTGAGTGTTCTCTCGGACCATCGCGCGGACTTAGATGTGCAGATCGATATGCTGTCGGAATACGAAATTACGAAACTTCTCCGCCTGGTCGATGCGATCGCGGATCACCTCGGTATTGAGGAGCATCGTGATGAAGAATTGAAAGAACTGGAAAAAATCATCGCGCCGGAACTCGTGATGAAAGAAGTTGCAAAGAGAAAAGCAGAAATGGGAATAAACGGAAAGTAAATTTTAAATTAAAATTTCACATTAAAAATTATTCTGCTTTCTCACGCTCTCTCTCACACGGATGTTATCCTGTGTCCCATTCTATCTTTCTTCGTCTTCAAATACTTCTTCTGCCTGTCGCTGACAGGCTGGATCTCTATCGGCAATTGCTCGACAATGCGCAGACCGTAGCCCTGGAGCCCGATGACTTTCTTCGGGTTATTCGTCAGTAGCCGAATATCTGCAATGCCAAGGTCTTGCAATATCTGCGCACCGATACCGTACTCCCGCAGATCTTCTTTGAACCCCAATGCTTGGTTCGCCTCCACGGTATCCATGCCCAAGTGCTGCAGTTCGTACGCTTTGATTTTGTTGGTGATGCCGATGTCACGGCCTTCCTGACGCAAATACACGATGACGCCGCTGCCTTCATCCGCAATCTTCTTCATCGCCGCGCTCAGCTGCTCACCGCAGTCGCAGTGCATCGACGCAAAGACATCGCCGGTGATGCACTCGGAATGCATGCGCACTAACGCCGGTTTCTTGCCGGTGATCTCGCCTTTGATGAGTGCCAGATGTTCGCGATGACGCACGAGGTCTTCGTAGACGACCACGCGCCACTCTCCCGAACAGGTTTCGAGTGTAGTACTCGCAGTTTTTTTGATGACTGTTTCTGTACATCGTCGATACGCGATAAGGTCGGCAATGCACAGCAGCGGAATGCGGTGCTTGCTGGCGAAAGTCTTGAGGGCAGGCAAGCGCATCATCGTGCCGTCGTCGTGCATCAGCTCGCTAAGCACACCGACAAGCGGCAGGTTCGACAGTCGACAGAGATCGATGACTGCTTCGGTATGACCAGCACGAATGAGCACGCCGCTGTCTTGCGAGCGCAATGGAAACATGTGCCCCGGCTGGCGGAAATCTTCGGCTTTCGCATTTTGCGCGGCAGCGGCCAGCGCCGTCTTCGTTCGATCGGCGGCCGAGATGCCCGTAGTAACGCCGACGCCGACATCGATGCTTACCGTAAACGGCGTGGTGTACTTGGACGTGTTGTGCACCGCCATCGGCGGCAACTTCAGACGATCCGCGATCTCGTTACTTACCGGCAAACAGACCACTCCGCCGGTGTTCCGGATCATGAACGCCATTTTTTCGGGCGTCATGTGGCTCGCAGCGATGACGAGATCTCCCTCGTTCTCGCGGTCCTTGTCATCGACGACGATCACAAATCCGCCTTTGGCAAACGCGGCGATTGCGGCATCTACGCTGGAGGAAACTGTTCCCATAGAGGGGGATCATAGCACATCAAAACCCCGCAGCGGAGAGCAATGGCTCTCCGCTGCGGAAGAATAATCATTATTTCCACTTGATCACATACGTCACCTTCTTCGCCAACTGCCCTTGGGTGCGCGCGACAGTGAGCGTGTACGTGCCGGCAGCGTAGGTGTAGGGCTTGTCGCATTCCGGACCGGTGAATCCGAATTGATCGACATCGGGCGGCGTGTAGATGGTGCACCGCAATTTTTCGGGAGCGCTGAGCTCGACGATCGCTTCGCGGTCGGTTGGAATCGTAAACGTAAACCAGTCAGCGAGATCGTTGGGCTCTAACATGCCAACTTGAGATTTATCGCGGTAGATGGGCGTTGCTTCTTGAAAACCGTCATTGCCGTCCCCCGTGCCGGCCTTGGCCTCGACGGTGAACGACGCGTTGTCGAGTGTGGGCTGGATTTGCAACTGGTATTTCCCAGGCTGCACCGCAGCAAGAATTTTGCACGACCCCGCGTCCGACAAGCCCAGGTGGTACTGGTCCGAGAAATCGTCCTTCAGCAAATACAAACGACAGGTGATCTGCGACGGTATGGCGCCGGTCGCGACAGCATTGACCGAGATAACTGTATCGGCGTTGATATCGAACAGGTAACTGATGCTCTTCTTCTTGGTAAACGTCCCTGCGTCCTTCAACGGAAATGGCAGATTCTTCATCGTCGCTTCTTCGGCGGCCTTGGATGACGAAGCCCTTGCGGCGCTTGCCGCCGTCGCGGTACTGGCCGCGGACGCCTGAGTTTGCTGCTCTTCTTGTTGCGCGATGACGCGATCTTTGGCTTGCAGTCCTGCATAAATGAGTGCGGCAGCCTCTTCTCTCACCAAGGGAACATTGGGGTAGAATTCTCCTCCATCATCGAACCCTGTGATCGGTAGCATGCCGGCTTTGTACGCCGTCACCATGTAGGCGAAGTACCATGAGGAATTGACGATGTCGGCCAGCCTGACCAAGTCTTTGTCGGCGTTGGTCACGATGGCGGGCTTCATGCCCATGACTTCCAGAATTATTTTCAGACCTTCTGCTCGAGTGACGGATCGATTCGGCTCGAAGCGGCCATTGCCAACTCCCTGGACAAAATTGTTCTCTGGGGACGCCGCGTCGCACACAAAGTCCCAGTACCAGCTGTACTTTTCGAGGTCGGAAAAACAGTTTTCGGTGACGGCCTTGGGTTTGCGATTTGCCGCGAGGTACGCCATTTTGAGAATCGCAGCGCGATTGGTTTCGTCCTTCGGATGAAACTTGCCGTCAGGACTGCCGTGAATGACACCGAGCTTCACGAGTGCTTCGATTTGGGTCTTGAAGAGCGATCCTTCCGGAACATCCGGAAAGGCGGGGGACATCGCTCCTGCCGCCATAGGCAGAAGCATGCTCATCGAAACAACGAGAGCCAGAGTGCGGGATCGGTTCATACGGAAAGGAAAAGAATGATGCGAAGGTACATTGAACACTTTCGTTGTACAAGGTTTCATCAACGCATTTCCTCTATTTTTGCAAGAGTAGTCAGCAACGTCGACGCCGCAAGTGCGCCTTTGGCATGCGGGCCAACCGCGCGTTTTTTGGCATCTGCGAGATCGTTGATATAGAGAATTTCGAACGTGATCGGCACTCCTGTGTGCAACTGGAGATCCATGAGCCCTTGCGCGGTCGTATCCGCCAGCAGACGCGCGTGGTGCGTGTCACCCTGGAGGATAATGCCAAACGCGATGACGCCCTGCACCCCAGAAGACAGAATCACCTCACGACAAAGCAGCGGAACTTCGAACGAGCCGGGTGCATCGATCATCAGAATATTTTTCGCTTGCATGCCTGCTGCAATGAGAGCCATCTTGGCATCGCTCGCCAGCGCTTTTGTTATATCGCCATGCCACAGCGACCGCACGATGGCGATCTTCCACTGGCGTTTTGCACGCGCCGATGAAAAGTCTGGTTGAGCGGAATGCATGGCATCATATAATAACAGAAAGCCCGCGGGACATGACATACCGTCCAATCACATCAGTTTCAATATTGACACTATTACCGACTTCCAAAGAATCGAGCGTGGTATTCTGCACCGTGTGCGGAATGAGCGCAACGGAACATTGATTCTCTTTTGTCTGCGCAATCGTGAGTGACACGCCGTCGATGGTGATGGAGCCGTGTGGGACGATGAACTGAGCGAGATCACTTGGGATATCGATGGTTAGAAGCCAATGCTCGTTGCCTTTTTCGATATCCGGGACACGGTGTCCCGGCTGCGTGGCACCCACGGTGCCCACGCCTTCGCAGTGTCCAAGCACGATATGCCCGTCCAGTCGTCCGTTAGCAGGCAACGCACGTTCGAGGTTGACTCGATCGCCGACACTCAGAGAACCGAGCGTGGACTTGTTGAGTGTTGTCGGAATCACGTCGAAGGTCATCGTGTTTGCGTCGAAGGCCGTCACAGACAAGCACACGCCCGACACGGCGACGGAGCTGCCGATGCGGATATCGTCGAACATGGCCGGGCGCTCGAGAATCAATGATGATTGTGTGAGAGCATGGACTTTGGCGATGGATTCGATGATTCCGGTGAACATGGGGGGAGTATACGGTACGGGCTGGGTGGTAGGATATGATCAATCTATGCCCAATCACTTCCAATCTCTGCCTCCTCCCAAACCCGATCCCATTTTTGCGATGATGGCCAAAGCGCGGGCCGCGGGCCCACGGGGTATCGATGGAACGATCGGCATCTTTATGGACGAAGACGGCAAACCCCTTCTACTGGACTGCGTGCGCAGCGCCATCACCGACGTCGCCGCAACGTTGCCAGCTCGTTCGTATGCGTACCCGCCGCTGCTGGGTACTCTCGACTACCGGACAGTCGTCACCGAATTGATTTTTCCAAAGCAGTCGCGCGTTGTAGCAAGTCTTGCCACTACCGGCGGCACTGGCGCGCTGGCGATCAATCTGCGGCTGGCGAAACTGATGCACGAAGATATTCAGGTGCTCTTGCCGACACCCGCGTACGTCAATCACACGCCGCTATGTACATGGGCGGGGCTGCACGTCAATCAAGTGCCGTATCTGGTAAGCGGCGTGCCAAGCATCGACGGCATCGTCGAGGGTCTTCGCAACGCGAAGCAGCCGATGCTCGTGGTGCTGCAAGCAGGATGCAACAATCCGCTCGGACTCGATTTGTCATGGACGCAGTGGCAAAAACTTGTGCCAATTCTCGCGGAGCGACAGTGCCTTGTGCTTCTCGATTTTCCATATCAGGGCTTCGCATCCACACCCGAAGAAGATGCCAAGCCTGCGGAGTTGCTTGCCGATCATGGTGTGCCGACACTCATCGCGTGGTCCGGCGCGAAGAACCACTCCATCTATAGCGAGCGAGCGGGGTTGGCGTGCACGGTTGTGCCCGATGCAGAAACGAAATCGCTCGTGGAGGCGCACTACTCCATGATTACGCGCGGGTTGCACTCGCCTGCGGCGACCTTTGGCCAGCTGATCGTTGCCCGCGTGCACGCTGCATATAAGGAGGAGTGGCTGTCCGAGTTGCAATCGACACGGGAACTACTGGAGAAGAAACGCAAGGCACTCATGGCAACACTGCCACCTGATTTCCAAAAAGCTCTCGACGGCAAAGGCATGTTCGCTCTGTTGCCATTGAGCGAGCTGCAAACGCAAACATTGCAAGACAAACATCACGTCTTCCTTACCAGTGGCCGGATCAACATCGCCGGAATTCCACTAAAAAGGATCGGAGAGTTGGCGGAGAAGATTTGTGCGGTAGTGAGTTAGTAACAGAAATCATCGCACTTCCTCTTCTACCACTCTCCCAACACCCTCACCTCCGCCATTTTCTCCAGCTCTGCCAAGACTTTCTGCGTGCGGGCGTCTGCGCGCGAACCGACGAAGTCGATGAAGAAGTTGTAGTCGCCGAGCTTCTTGCCGGTCGGACGGTTTTCCACGCGTGTCAGGTTGACGTCGTAGACTTTGAACGGTGTCAACATGGCATGCAACAGCCCGGGACGGTCTTGTGTGGGCAGCAAGTGCAACACGATGCCCATTTGAGTGCGTGGCGAGTCGGGGAACGGGTCATTGACCGAGACGACGGCGAAACGCGTAGTGTTGCCGTTGCCCTCGACATCGCTCGCCACCAGGCGCAAGTTGGACGAGCGGATGAGTGTTTCGGATGCGATGGCACCGATAGATGCATCGGATGTCGCCATCTTGACGGCCGCGGCCGTGCTCGTCGTCGAGAGGTATTCGGCCATGGGGTAATGCTCGCGCAGCCACTGGCGCGACTGTCGAAGCGCCTGCGAGTGGCTGGCGATTTTCGTCACAGCGTCTGGTTTCTGCGCACCAAATGCATGACGGATGCCGATCTCGTGCATACGCCACATACGCAC
>CAYWEU010000126.1:0-7043 GCA_964457395.1 uncultured Candidatus Peribacteria bacterium | reverse complement strand
AATTCCGCTTTCGCATACAGCGCACCGATGCCGGTAGGGCCATAGGCTTTGTGTCCGGAGCAGACCAGAAAATCGACATCGAGCGCCTGGACATCGATGGGGGCATGCGAGAGCAACTGTGCCGCGTCGACCAGTACTTTTGCGCCATGGTCATGCGCCATGCGGATCATGTCTTCGACTGGAGGACGGACACCCAGCACGTTACTGAGCCCGGTGATCGTTATAAGTTTAACCGAAGATTTTTTGAGCAACGCAGCGAATTGCTCCATATCAATCAATCCTTTGTCATCGATATCGAGCCATGAGATCGTGCAGGTATTTTCGGCTTGCAGCTGCTGCCATGGAACGATGTTGCTGTGGTGTTCGAGCAGCGACAACACGATGGTGTCCTCTGATCCAACATTCTTCTTTCCCCACGTTTTGGCAACCAGATTGATCGCCTCGGTTGCGTTTCGCGTGAAGATGATTTCGTGTGCATGCCGCGCGTGGAGAAATCGCTGCACGGCTTTTCGCGCATTGTCGTACGCGACAGTCGCACGCTCGCCCAAGACATGCACGCCACGGTTGATGTTGGCATTCGCATGTTCGTAGAAATTCTTCTCTGCATCCAGGACCGTTTGCGGTTTTTGCGTCGTCGCGGCGTTGTCCAGGTAGATCAGCGGGTTGTCGCCGATACGTTCGGAGAGAATGGGAAACTGCCGACGAATGATCGAGATGTCGAGGGGCATGGATGTGCATTGTACCGCATTGAGGCTTCGTCTTCTTGCTTCGTCGTTTTTCCTGTACCCTTACCTCGCATGTCGCAACGAACCATCGTTATCCTAAGCGTCAGCCTGTTCGTCACCGGACTCGTCTTGGGAGTTTTCACGTTCATCGCGTACATGGGCGTGCCCGTGCACCAGCTGGTGTACGCGAGTGTCGATGATGTCAAGTCGGTGGAAATGGCGTGCGGAGCTGCGGCGGACATCAGCACGTACCTATGCAGAGGGACCGCGACGCTCTATCCGTTCTTCACGGCGTTCTTCCAAATGCTCAGTCCGTTCTATGGCTACATCTTGCTCTCTGTCGTGGCGTTTGTCGCGGCAATTGGCTACTCCGCGTATCGTACAGGGCGCTTCTCGTTGCGTTATACGCTTCGCCCTGCCGTCATCATGGGGTTGTTTGCGCTTTCGGTATGGATGATCGCGTCCTCGTTTGCCATGGGCACGCTGTACAACGCTCGGACCCCCGAGGCTGCGAAGATCACCGATGCACAGGGCAACAAGATGTTCTCGCCGACGAACCGTTTCTACGAACCGTCGCCGAATGTGTACCAAGGCATCGGACCACAGGGCATGGCCGAATTGAAGGCGAATCACGATTCGCTCTTGGCGCGCGGGTGCCTGACTCCTATCGGTACGCTGCAAGGTGGCTCAAAGGTGTACATCTTGAGTTTTCTCTGCATGCAGACCAGCCTCTTTGGTCGTGCGGGAACCCAGCTATTGCTCGTCTTCGTCTTCCTCCTTAACTTGCTGGTTGTCGGACGAGGGCTTCTGCGCCTGCTACAGGTGCGGCATCTGCCGCTGCTGGCCGAGACGGTGCTTAGCGTAGGGCTCGGCACGTTCGGCTGGATAGCTGCCTTGTGGTTGCTCTCGATACTCAGTCTCCTCAAGGGCCCTATCGTTCTGGCACTGTTCTTTGGCATGCCCATCGTACTCTTTTGGCAGACGATCTATTGGGCCAAGGCATCGTGGAACACCAGATTTGAGATCGATGAACCCCTTCACAGTGTCACCACGATCGTCGTGTGGCTGCTCATCACGTATCTTGCCTTGAATTTCCTCAACGTCGTGCGTCCGTTCCCGATCGGGTGGGATGACTTGGGCAGTTACTTGAACCGTCCACGTCTTCTGGCCAGTTATGGAGCGTTCATTCCGTCGATATCGCAGTTTCAGTGGGAATATTTGTCGTCCATCGGATATTTATTATTTGGTCTCGACAGCACGACCGGGTCGACCTTTGCCATGCAGATCAACTGGACGGCGGGACTGCTCGCCACACTGAGCGTATACGCCTTTGGACGATTGTACTTCGGCAAGCGTGGCGGCCTGGTGGCGGCGATGCTGTACTACTTCCTGCCGATGACCGGACACTTTTCGTTCGCCGACATGAAGATCGACAATGCGGTGTTCTTTACTGGAGTGCTGGCGGTGCTGGCCTTATGTTTGTACCTATTTGGCGCGCCTGGTCTGGATGAAGGAGAACACAAGTGGCGGCCAACCGGCAAAAGCTTGCTTGTGGTTGCCGGCATATTGGCAGCGCTGAGCTTTGCCATAAAACCGACGGCGATCTTGACGATCATCATGATGCTGACGATGCTCACCGGAGCGATGCTGGGTCCGCTTGGCTTTTCGGGGATGGCGATGGGCGGGTTGCTCTTGCTCGTGTACTTCGGAGCGATGGATATCAACCAAATCGCGCTGCGCGCAGGAGCGGTGTCGGGTGCCAGTCGTACAATGATCACCGTCATCATCCTCATCGTCATGCTGGTGTTGATGGGACTTGCGCTGTACCGCAAACGTGCACTATTGCGTCCGTACTTGGTGCAGACAGGCATTCTCATCGGGTCCGTCGCGCTCGCATGTTTGCCGTGGATGGCGTACAACACGTGGTTGGCGGGGTCATTCTCTCCTGTCAATGCGCTCAAGGCTGTCGACTTCACCGCTCCGCAGGTTTCCTATTTACAGAGAGAGCAACTAACAGCGTCGGAGTTGCGTTCGCCGACGCGTACGCTGCCGATCGAACTCAAGCTGGATCCAAAGCACCTCGCATGCCAGACGTCCGCGCGTACCGAAGAGCTCGATCGTTACTGGGGCTTTAGCAAAGGCTGGGGGCATTATCTGACATTGCCATGGAGGCAGGTGATGAATATCGATTCATTCGGTTACTACGTGACACTCGTGCCGCTGTTACTCCTGGTGCCGCTCCTGCTACTTTTGCCGTACTTCTGGATGCCGCAGGCACGATGGCTTCGTCTGCTGTTCGCCGGTTCCATGGTGTTCTTGGTGGAGTGGATGTTCACGGGCAATGGCATCGTTTGGTACGGCATAGGGATGTTCTTGGGGTTATCGATCGCTCTCGAGGCACTGATTCGCCGCGCTCCGGACCTACAGAACCGTATCTTGTTCGGTGTGCTGATGACCATGAGTATTCTCATTTGTCTCACGAATCGCTTGTGGCAGTTCGACACGCAGAAGAACTTGTTCGAGTATCCGCTCGGCAAAGTGACGGCTACTGCGCTACGCGAGATGACGATTCCCAGTTACGACGATATTCGCGAGAGTGTACTCGCGCGCCACGAGACCATGACCGACCGACCGTACACGTATCGTATGGGCACGTTCATCTCGTACTTCATTCCGAAGAATCGCGAAATATTGCCGCTTGCCGACCATCAGTTGGGGGTTTTCAACTGTTTGAACCAAGAGCAAGATCATCTACTGACACTCAAGCGGCTACAGGCACTGGGGTTCAACAGCATGATCTTCGATACGAATACGCAGACGATCGAGAAAGATGTGAACGGTCCTCTGCATAAAAAAGTCGCTGCGTTTCTGGCATTCGCCAACGATCCCGTGGTCGGTTTGAATATCGTCGTGAATGATCCGGGGAATGGAATAGCGTACATTCTGCTTCCGTAACGCTTTAGGGTATGGGTAGTTATTCGGAACAAGTGATGCAACTCCATCCTCCGTCTCAGGCATCTCTTCGCGTCTGCGCCGTCATTCCTGCGTATAACGAGGCCACGCGTATCGCGGAGGTCGTTCGGTCCGTCGCTCCGCATGTGGCGTCGGTGATCGTCGTCGATGACGGTTCGACCGATCGCACTGCCGATGTTGCGGCGCAGCAAGGTGCCTTTGTCTTGCGGCATCCGGAAAACTGCGGCGCGGGAGCAGCGACCATGACCGGCTTGGATGCGGCCCGCGGTTTGGGTTTTGATATTGCGATCACCATCGACGCCGACGGGCAGCACGATCCTTCCGATATTCCTGTGCTACTCCAAGTACTTCGGGAAAAGAATGCGGATCTGGTCATTGCCAATCGCTTTGGCCAGAAAAATTCCATCCCGCTCGTGCGACGCCTTGCCAATGCGATCGGCAACGTCGTGACGTTCGCGGTAACGGGCGTGTTCTTGTCCGACAGCCAGTGCGGTTTCAAGGCCTTCGGTCCGACGGCGCTCAGACAAGTGCAGCTGAAGATGGCAGGGTTCGAGTTCTGCACCGAGATTGTGCGCGAGGCAGCGCAGTACCGTTGGAAGATCGCTTCTGTGCCGACTAAGGTACTGTATTCCGAGTACACGCTGGCCAAAGGCCAATCGTTTGCCAACGGGCTACGCACTGCTGCCAAAATTCTGCTACGATCCTTCTTGCGATGACAGGTCTCTCTCCCTATCAAATCGTCGTGCCACTGCTCTCGCTGACGCTCATCGCGTACGCGTGGAACCTGGTGCTGCGCCAGCGCAAGACCATCTGGGAGGGCGCACTCTGGACCGTTTTCTGGTCCTGGGTGGCCTATGTCGCGCTCTTTCCGGGGAGTTTGCAGTACCTCAGTCAACTCACGGGTATTAAAAAAGACGAGAACGCGGCGGTCATCACCGCCATCGGCATCTTGTTCTTCGTCGTCTTCTATTTGGTGATCCGTCTGGAAGAGTTGCAACAGCGCATTACCAAAATGATTCGCGAGCAGGCACTCAAGAATGCGGGGTTGCCGAAGAAAGAGGAGGAGAAATAATCTCACTATCATGCGCACAATTCTGCTCATCAGCCCGTACTGGAAAGAGGAGCACCGCTGGATGGTGAGTACCGTCAAACTTGCTGAGCTGTGGCAGAGGCTGGGATATACTGTCCATGTCTTGTGCATGGGCTCGACGAGTGGCGTTGAGCAAGTGTCGAAGACACTGACAATTCATCGAGTGAAAGATATTTTTCTTCCTGATCCGTGGAACTATGGCATTGCGCTTGGATTTTCGGGTGTCGCACTGCGGCTGGCAAGAGAGCTGAAGCCCGACGTGATCGTGGTGAATAAAGTGCTTTTTTGGAGCTCGATTGCATTGCTGCGATTGCGATTGGCTGGGTACCGAGTGTTGCTCCTTACCGATGCACTGGTTGGCATCACGTGGTGGGGGAGAGGCAGACTGTTTCGTATTTGCAGTGCCATCTACGCCTGGACGCTGGGCTGGCTCATCCTGAGAGCGGCGACCAGCATCGTGTTCTTTCATCCGCAGCCGCAGACAGTGCTCCGGCGGCTGGGCATTGCCGAGAAGTCGATCGTGATACCAACAGGCATAGATGCGGAACCGTATGGAAGTAATCAGCAGGCAGCAGTCAGCAGTCAGTCTGTGCATATCACGTACGTTGGTCGCCTAGAATCTGTCAAAGGAGTCGACGATTTCGTTGCGGCGGCGTTGCGCGTGAAGAAAATACATGCCGATGTGAATGTGGCGGTGGTTGGTTGGCATGCAGAAGGACATCCACTTGTGGCCAAGTATCAAGATCAGATTCACTTTACCGGACTGCGTCATGACATCGCCGATATTCTTCGGGAGACCGATATCTTCGTCATGCCCAGTTACTCCGAAGGGCTAAGCAATGCGCTCATGGAAGCCATGGCCAGCGGCTGCGCGTGCATAGTAACCGAGGTCGGGGGCAACGCGTTTCTCATTCAAAACGGCGTATCCGGGTTTTTCTTCGAGCCTGGGGACCGAGCGGCGCTGGAGTCGCACATCAACCGGCTGATCGAGGATTCGCACAAGAGAATAGCGATGGGCAAAGCGGCGAGAGAGCGGATTGAGACGTTTTTCAGTTGGGACTCGGTCGGCTCACAATATCGAAGGTTATTCGAAACATGGTGCTCTACTCAGCGCTGATGAACACTATCGTTATACTGTCGGCTTTTCTCTCTCCGTATCGCAGCGGGGCCGAGGCCATGGTCGAGGAGGTCTCCATCAGACTTGGTGACCGCTATGCAATAACTATTATCACCGGCCGTTACGATCGGTCGTTGCCGAAAGAGACTGTGCTGGATGGCAAGGTGCGCGTGATACGAGTCGGATTTGGAATGAAGATCGATAAGTATCTCTTTCCGCTGTTGGCGGCGCTGGAGGTACGCAAGCGTTGCCCGTCCATCGTGCATGCGGTGCTCGAGTCGTATGCGGGAATGGCGCTCGTGCTGTGCAGGTATGTCTGTCCTCGGTCCAAGCGTGTGCTGACGTTGCAGAGCACGAACACGTCACTCTTGCTCGGTGCCATGCACCGCAACGCACAGAGTATGACCGCCATCAGCCGCGCACTGGTCGAACGGGCAAGGCGATACGGTAGGACCGATGTGACACTGATCCCCAACGGCATTCCTCGCGCGCGCATTCAAGAAGCGTGTCGATTTCATCATCACGTTGAGGGGCGAGTGCTCTTCGTGGGTCGATTGGAGCAGATGAAGGGCGTCGACACACTCATCCAGGCGTTCACGATCGTCTGCGCCCACCCGACGATGCCGTCGAATGTTCATCTGCGCATTGTCGGACAAGGGTCACACCGTGAAACCTTAGAAAGGCAAACCAAGGAACTGGGAGTATCCGATCGCATCACGTTTGCCGGGTATGTTCCATCGGCTGATATCTATGACGAGTACGCACAGGCGGAGATTTTCTGTGGACTGTCGCGCAGCGAGGCCATGGGCAATGTCTTTCTGGAAGCGTCTGCTGCCGGTTGTGCCGTGTTGGCAACGCGCGTCGGAGGAATTCCGGAGATTATCGAAGATCAGCGCACAGGGCTCTTGGTGGAACCAGATGATGCGGCTGCGGCTGCGGCAGCGTTGAAGCGATTACTAACGGATGCCGATCTACGCATGAGATTGAGCGAAGCAGCGACGCGAGACAAGCAACGATACGATTGGGGAGTGATCGCGGAGGAATATGTAAAGATATACGAAAGTTTGTAATCCGCTGTTATGATGTGCCTATGGACGACCGCGCGTATCTCCACGATGGCGAACAACTGCTGCTCAGC
>CAYWEU010000125.1:0-4681 GCA_964457395.1 uncultured Candidatus Peribacteria bacterium | reverse complement strand
ACAGAAAGATGTGGTTGTCCAGGTGGACCGGCGAGAGATCGATTCATTCGTTTGGATTTTGCCCGACCAACTACCGCAGTACATCAAGCGCAAGGAGTATGTGGAAGTGATTGAGAAGGTGCTGAAGGAGAGTAGGGAATGCTTGAAGGACAAGCATGGTTAAGCTGGTTTTTAGTTTATTGACCCTCTTCCTCTCAAGCCTTAGGCTCTTTCCGTGCGCATTTCTTCTCTCCGACTCGAGCAATTCCGGTCCTACGATCGCGTCGATGTAGCATTTGAAGGTCGAGGCATCGAGCTCTTCGTTGGGCCGAATGGCAGCGGCAAAACCAACGTCGTTGAAGCACTCTCGTACCTATCAACTGGAAGGTCGTGCCTTGGCATCGCTCACGAGAACGCAGTAAAGTGGGGGACAGACTATTTCCGACTGCGTGCGACGCTCCAACGCGACTCCGGCCAGAAGTTCTCGATCGAATTCGTATCGCAACTGAGTCCGCGCAAAGAGCGTGCGGCGTTTTTGAACGACGTGCGCGTGTCGTTTGTGCAATTCATCGGACAGCTGCCTACGATCATTTTTCTGCCGCAGGATCTGGACCTTTTTACCGGCAGCCCGCAGCGCAGGCGCGGATTTTTGGATGCGATCATCAGCCAGCTGCAACCGACGTTTCTTGCCTCCAGGATCGAGTTTGAGCGCATTCTCAAGCAGCGAAACGCCTTGCTCAAACGTATTGGAGAAGGTGTGGCGAGGGTAACGGATTTGGATCCTTGGGATGAGCAATTGGTCCTGTGCGGTGCTGTGGTACAGCTGGAGCGCGTTCGTATGGTCGAGGCACTGGAGCCACTCAGCATCGAACGCTTGCAGCTGCTTGGCGAATCGTGGCCGGATGCGCGTCTTCGATACATGCGATCGACGATAGCAATCGACGAGCGGGCGTTGGCAAGCGAACTGCGCGTGGCTGTGCGTGCATCGCGCCACAAAGACATAATGACCCGGTCCACCAGCGTCGGTCCGCACCGTGATGATTGGCATGCCGAGGCCGACGGTCGCGACATCGCGCTCTTTGCCTCCCGAGGACAGCAGCGTTCGTGTTTGCTGGCGTTGCTGATGAGCGCAACGGATATCTTTCAGTCCCGCCTTTCCGAAAGGCCGCTTGTCATCCTTGACGACGTGTTTTCCGAGCTCGATGATCATCATCAGCAGTCGTTGATGACGGCACTCGAAGGATCGCAAGTGCTGCTGACGTCGACACATGTTCCACCGACACTGAATGCCAGCGATAGTTGGCATGTGCACGCGGGCGTCATTGAGCGACAATCGAGTGCATGTTATGCGTGAAGGCGCCATAGAGTGCCAGGGCCAACGCATCGGCAGCGTCATCCGGTGAGGGGAGTCGGTCCAAGAGCAGTGTGCGCATGACCATGTCTTGCACCTGCCGCTTGTCCGCCGCGCCGTCTCCTGCGATCGCCATCTTCAATTGTAACGGCGTCGGCTCTAGTACGGGCACGGCATGCTCTTCGATCGTCAGCAAGATCGCTCCGCGCGCCTGCGCGACATCGATGGCGGTCTGACGGTTCGTCGCGAAGAACAGGCGCTCAACGACCGCCAAATCCACGTTCGATTCTCTGATATACGTTCGCAAATCTTTACTGAGTTCCTGCAACCGTTTGCCCAGCGGCAGCCCTGCAGGGGTGGTAATCGTCAGCCAATCCAGCGCGCGCAGCTTGCGCTGCTGGTCCATCTCTACCAGTCCGATGCCGATGGTCGCAAGTCCAGGATCGATGCCGAGTCTGCGCATGGAGGGGAGAGTATAGTAGGTAAGGTATGTACGGTAGGTAAGGTAGGTAGTTGTTTTATTGAAGAATCGCTCTTTTTCTGCTACAATAAGACGAATACCCACATTCATGTCCGCACACAAAACACATCGGCATTTCGTTGCTCTGCCCATGCTGGCGTTGGCTATGCTTGGCTTCGTTGGTCTCGAGCTCGGAGTGTTGTCAGCCAGCACACAGACGATTGGTGCCGAGGACAGGTCTGTCAGTGCGCATGGTAACAGCACGCGCGTGGCGTTGTCCGGAGGGTCGGACATCTCGCTCGCCGACGGCAGCCATCTGACGGTTTCTTCCAGCGGGTTCGATGCGACTCTGCAGTCGGGAGAAGTGCTTGTGTCAGTCCGAGGATTGATTCGTCTGCGAGTTGGCGACGCCATGGTTACGGCAGTGCATGCGGGGTTCTTCGTGAGTGACAGCGAGCACATCACGATCGCTGCCATCGACGCCCCCATCGTTGTATCGTATCGAGGGCGATTACTGGCAGTGCCGGGCGGGTATCAGGTGCAGCTGACGAACTCGACGCAGGATGTCTACGTGTCGAGCGTTCCCACGCCATGGCTTGATGCAAAAAACAATGCACTGATCGCAATGCAACCGCGTTTCGATCTTGCAGGTGCTCAAGGTAACGATGCCACTCTCGCCGCTGCTGTTTCTCGCGATACACCGCTGACAGCGACGGACGTGGCTTCTCTGCTTACCACGCTCAACCACATGCCTCAGCATACAGAGTTGCTGCACCTGTTCGCACTGCATGCGGGTAGTCATCGGCTCCTGGTGCCTGGAGCAGAGGGGGGGTTCGTCGATGAACTGTTTGCGATGGAAGATCCGAGGGAGTGGCTCCTGGCCTTGGTCTCGGTCGTGCACATGTCTGGCCGACCCGTGCCGGACTCCTACGTACAACGTTTCGAGGCGGCATTCGAGCGCGCCGCCGTTGTCGACCCCACCAGCGTTCTTTCGACGTTGCTGCCACAAGCAGCGGAATTGCCTGTACTACTCGATGATACCGGCTATCCGGCTCATGCAGTGCTCTGGAGAAGTACGCTTCGACACGATATCGAGTACATACGCTCCCTGGTTTCTGCGGCAGATCGCCAATCGCTTGACGATCTCGCGAGCAACGCGCTGCGCGACAGTGCCAGTCGCGAAGCAGCGGACAGCGCATACGCACACGCACGCGCGGTGTATGCTGCGAGTGGCGACGGTGCCACTCGCGTGACCGAGGTACGAGACTTGTTGCTCTCGCATGGGGCCATGTTCACGCCGCAGACATCGGTTGTTCCACTTGCGGACAACGGGTCGGTTCGCGTGAGCGATGTATATTTTTCCACCACAGGCGGCGACGTGTCGTTCGACTTCTCCTTTGATGTCGATGGCACGTTGCGCGACATCGTGCGCGCTCACGTTCCGCAACTGCGGTCTCTCACCCTCGATCGGTTTCTGTCATCTCTGTGATGAATCTGAAAAAGGCTCCCGAACGGGAGCCTTTTCTTCGAGAGTTACTCTCTGCTTCGATGCCCCTTTTGGGCGAATATCTTAGTGCGTGTGATTGCCCGTGTTGCCACAAGGACAAGCACCATCTGCGCACTTGCCGGTGAAGCACATGACGATCTTGTACACGCCGGCCAGACCGACCAGGAGGTACACGACTGCTTCTACCTGCATCCAGCTGCCGAGCAGCATGTGCACGACGTTCCAGTCAGCACCGCCGGCAAGCCATCCCAAGCCGACGAGGCCCCAGTTCAATGCTCCGACGAGCACGAGGAGACAGGCGACCATTGCAAGAGGATTCTTTTTGCACATAGAGAAAAAGTGGGAAGGAAAAGGTATCTCGTATTCAATGCCTCTCCTCCTGTTTTTGCAACGTTTTTGCCTTGTACAAGCGGTCCTGATTATGACGAAATACTATGTTGATCAATTTTGTTGATCAGACACTCTGTGTGAACTTCTTCCGCAATCGGCATTCGTTTCATGATCAGATGCTGACGATTCGTTCGGAAAAACATTGCGATGGTACGGAGAACGCTCAGGTGACTACGTATGTACCACGGAGCACTGTGTGTCTTCACGAAGCCGATGCTGGCATAAAACGGCTCGAGTTCGGTTCGGCAGGTGAGGTACGTAGGCTGAGGCACGGCTCGTGTCATATGACGGAGCAAGGCTTTGCCGTATCCTTTGCGTCTGAACTTGGCAAACGTAAAGACGTTGGTCAGAAAGTTGTATCCGTTCATCTGCGCAATCGAGCAGTATGACGTCGTCTCGCCGTTTACCATGTGCTCGAAGACCCTGTCGTTTCTCAGTACGGCGTCGAAAGACTGTTGCGATGGGTGCAGCAGGATATTGAGTGCGATCGCCATGCGACGCCAGAGCCAGGATTGAGAGATTGTTGCGTTGATGTGAGTATGATACATGGAGTCTTGGAAATTTGAAGAGGCCTGTTTCATGACTCTGCGTTGCAAATGTTCAGCTGCTTCTTGGAGCTTCGAGCGCAGCGAGGAGCGGGCAGATGCGATGGCAACACTCCTCAAAAAAAGAACGTGGGGGTCGCCCACGTTCTTTCGTGATGCAATGAGAGAGTGTTATTCACATGTGTTCTCACCCAATGCTTTCAATTCTTCCCCGTAATCCCCGAGCGCTGCGCGCTGTTTCTCTAATGTCTCAATCTTCGCGAGGTACTTCTCTCTCATGTTCTCCGTCTTGGCTTTCTCGGCCTGGCCATTTGCCTTTGCAATGAGCTTGTCGAGCGTCGCCGTCTTCTTGGCAATCTTCTTGATGGCTTTGACGACCTTTTCCGCTTCCTGGGGAGTCAAGCAATCATTCTCGTCCTCGTCCCCGCCTAGCTGCTCAATCATCCTCA
>CAYWEU010000124.1:0-6597 GCA_964457395.1 uncultured Candidatus Peribacteria bacterium | reverse complement strand
TGCAGAAATCAAGGTGAGTGCTTTGATAAATATTCAGCGCGTAACCCTGACGGTAAAGGGATTCCAGCAGTAAATTGGAACCACTCAACGAGTGGTGATCTTCGGGAATCGCATGATTCAGAATGCTCGGAATGGACAGGGCCGTATAGTAGTAATTGGAGTAGGCCCGGCCATAGACGTCAAAGCCCATGGCGGTATAGTCCCGGATCAGCCGGTCTTTGACTTCTGCGGCATGCTCCGCGGACGGCAGAATGCCTTCCACCCCGATGTGTTCATCCAGAAACATGATCACGATATTGGGTTTGCCGGCCGCGGCGCGGTCTTGCTTGGGATTGACGTCTTTGCGGATGATTTCTCCGGGGGCAGCCGCGAATTTAAGCACCGTGGTCACGGACATCGCGGCCAAAGCGACAATCAATAGTTTGGCTATTTTACGGCGCAGCAAGTAGGCGGGCACGCAGACCGCCGCGAAAAAAAGCATGTAGGTCAGCAGCAGAATCGCGAAGCGGTTGGACGTACTGTGGAGCAGAGCTCCCGTGAAATAGGTCAAAGGATGCGCGGCAAGAAATAAAAGATGTTTCGCGTTCTGCGGGATCAGAATCACGGGCCAGAAAATTTCATCCGTAAAGCCGAATCCCGCTATCAGGTCATAGAGTAAAAAAAGAATACCCGCGTAAAAAATCCACGACCGGTTGAGCGCAAAAAGAACCGCTGCGACGACGCCGAGCGCCGCTGTGACGAGCGCATCGTTCTTGATAGCCGGGACGTATGTACTCAAACTGACGGCATCCGACTCTGTGCTGACAGGCAGCAAGGATATGACCGTGACCGTCAACCCGGCCGCTGCTCCGCCATCACCCGCAACTACTACTCCACCAGCTCCGGGATCACAGATCACCCTAAAACTCTCGTCGTCGTACAGTAAAGAACATTCCTTTAAAAATGTTCGCATCCAAGTGTGGGACACGCAGAATAATTTGCTCTTCTCCAAGGCTGGACTCTCAACCGATGCCAAAGGCAATCTCACTGTCTCAAACGTCACGAATGTCCCAGACGATACGACAACGTCACTGATTCTGCGCATCAAGACCTTGGGAGGGCTTCAGATCAAGAAAGTTGTAACAGGTATTTTCAAAAACACACAAACCGGCAAGATTCGTTTTGGAGACTTTGATGGCGATGGAGGAATCTCAAGGAGTGAAGTCGAAAAAGCAGCCAAATACTTGGGCACACAGCTCGAGGGCATGAGTGATGTAGAGCCTGTGGATCTACAACGTGTTCTCGAAGTATTGGCAGGGTATGTCCGAGATCTCAAGGATCAATAATCGCTTTTCTTTCCCTTTCTCATGAAACGTTCCCACCGCACTTCCAAACAGCCTGCAAAAAAGCGTCCACCGCGCCATTCCAAACTGTCGTGGCTGTGGCTCCTGCTTATCTTGATCCCCAACGCCTTTGTCATCCTGGTCATCGCGACGGTGCTCGAGGGGCAGACGGGTGGTGTCATGTTGTCCGTAGTGCCTGCCACGGGCACGTATACCGTGGGAGATACGATTTCTACGGATGTGAAGATAAGTACAAATGGCAAGACCACCAGCGTCGTGCAGGGAAAATTGACGATGTCGTCGAACATCAGTTTTACGAATGCATCACTGACCGGTAGCGTATTCCCCGAGGAGCTGGTTGCAGCAAGTGCTAGCAGCAACGTGTTGCAGTTCACGGTTGGCCGATTCGATTCTGGGTACAGCGCAACGGGAGGACAAGTGATCCATTTGAACTTTCTCGCACTCAGCCCCGGCACGGCAACTCTTGTGTGGGATCACCAGGACTCTTCCGCACTGTCGCTCGATGCAGACGAATTGTTGACGTTCGTCAGCGATGCTTCGTGGACAGTTCAAGCTGTCGGTGGTGGTACTACCGGCGGTAGCTCTGGAGGAGGAGGTAGTGGTGGTTCTAGCGGTGGAGGTGGTGGTGGAGGAGGAGGTGGTGGTGGTGGTGGGGGAGGAGGAGGTAGTGACAGTGGTGGCGGTGGGGGGACGAGTGGCGGAGACGGAGGTGCAACCAGCAGCTACTCCAAGGCAGCTGGCAACCAGAATATCGATCTCTGTGCCAAGGCACAGCAAATTGCTTCGTTTACGTCTCCGGTGCCTGCAGAATTGATCACGTCGGAAATCGACGGAGTAGCCGTCACGTTCTTCGATGTGTCGAGCGACGCTTGGTACGCGCGCTTCATACAATACCTCGTGGAGAGCGGCATCGCTTCCGGCTACAAAGACGCGCAGGGAGTACTGACAGGCTACTTCGGCCCGGCCAACAACATCACCTTTGCCGAAATCGCGAAGATGACACTCCAGTCCATCAAGGTCGATGTCGACATCGTTTCGCAACTGCCCACCAATGTTTCCGCGCAAGGCCAGTGGTTCGAGAAGTATGTTGCGGCAGCCGAAAAAGAAGGATGGTCGTTATACGAGCCGTCCCTCGATGGCAATACCTACGCCCCGCGAGCAGCTGTGCTGAAGACGATCCTCGAAGGCTTCCACTTCCCGGTCCAGACCGACACCGCGCGCTACAGCGATGTGCCTGTCGACTACAAGTACACTCGCGAGATCGCGACAGCCACGTTGCTCGGGATCGTCAGTGGAGACGATGGCAAAGACACATTCCGCCCAGAAGAGCCCATCAACCGCGCGGAAGTTGCCAAGATGCTCTCCATCGCACAGGCACTCAAGTGCCAGTAGAACGTTTCGATTAGCGGAGCTTCACTGTCGGCAGTACCTGCTGCGCTATGTCCTTGCAGCGATCAGTCGTGCACGGAGAACCGGCAAAAACGAGCCAGTCGCTGTTCATGCTCATCAGCGGAAAGACGCCATCCGTACAGGTGTCGATCAAATCATCATTCACGGCTTTCTGCGTCGTGTACTTCAGAAGATTTGGCACTGCGATGACGAAAAACTGCGACTCGTCAGGTGAGCCGTTTGGGGGATACAGAGAATACGCGAGTGCTGTCACGTCACTGTACTTCTCGTGCAGTACCTTCAGCCTCTTCTCGGACAAGACCACGCCGCACTTCTGCGCTTTGCGCTGCCTGTTGCGGTCGGCGTCGGGAATCACGTGCGAGATCGGCAATGCTTGTTTGTAGAGCGCCAGGTTCAGACGCGTGAACGTCACGGGCTCTTGTCCAAAATTTGCCAAGTTGCTTCCTGCCGCGCTCGAAGCTGTTTCGTAGACCGCACGAGGTCGCGAGGAGAGTAGTGACCCGCAGGCCGCAAGAGTGCTGAGAACAAGAACGGAGATGGCGACGATGCGCGTGGAGGGAGTCACAGCCGCAGGGTAGCAGTGCGTGTTGGTCTGTCAATCCGGCTTTGTTTCTATTACTGTATGCAGCTGTATAGATCGTTATGAAGACCATCCCCCCCGTTGACCGGCTACTCTGCGAGCTCATCGTTGTGCCATCCGTGGCGAGCGACAAAAAAGCATGTAGTGAGACGCTCAGCATAGCGCTCAAGTACATCGATGCCTTGCCAGATACCGAGATGCGTATGCATGTCAGCGACGGCCAGCCATCGCTCGTTGCGTTGCACAAGTCCGGCAACGAACCGGACGTCATGCTCATCGCGCACTTGGACGTGGTGCCGTCACCTGCCTCGGGTTTTATGCCCGAAGTCAAGGATGGCAAGGTCTACGGCCGTGGCGCGATAGACATGAAGGGCCCTGCCTGCGCGCTCATTCGCGCCTTTCATCGTCACATCTCCGCAGGGTCCGACCTCTCTCTCGGGCTCATGCTGACCACCGACGAAGAAGTCGGCGGCAGAAACGGCGTGCGGTACCTGTTGGAGAAAGAGAAGTACCGCATGAAGTGTGCGGTCCTGCCGGACGCCGGGTACGACTTTGGGTTGGTCACGTTGCAGTTCGGCATCGTCCGCACGCGCGTGCGACGCCGTGGCAAGGCCGGGCATAGCAGCCGTCCCGAGGAAGGGGACAACGCCATCGTCTCGTTCATCGACGACTTCAAGGAGTTCGAAAAGCGCATCGCCAAGCTCCCGCAGACGGTCATGACGCTGGTGATGATCAGCGGCGGCATCGCGATGAACGTCACCCCAGACTTGTGCGAGGCCACCATAGACATCCGTAGCGCGCATCCGCCCAAAGTCCACGCGTTGCTGCAGGAGATATTCGATGCTGGGGAGTACGAGATCATCACCGACGAGAAACCCTTCGAAGTCGACCCGCAAGATCCCCACATTCAGCTCTTCAAGAAGGTCGCAGAGAAAGAGCTTGGTCACGAGATACAGATGCGTCATGAACGCGGCGCAACCGACGCGCGCTTCTTGGCACCTTACGGCATCCCAGTCATCGTCAGTGCTCCGAAAGGATTTGGGCATCACCAAGACGTCGAGTGGGTGGACATAGAGGCGCTGCAGCAATGCGAAAACATCGTGGCCAAATTTTTAGATGAAGTTGCGAAGCGGAAACAATAGATTGTTTTGATAGAATTAAGAAGTAAGAATGAGGAATTAGGAATATCTTACTTCTCCACTGTTCTCGTATGTCCTCCCGCAGACTCTGGTTTCTTCTCATCGCCTTTGCCGCTGCGTTGCCGTATCTTCAAACTCTTAACGCCGGGTTTGTGACGCTCGATGACCCGCTGCTCGTCACCGAAAATCCTATCGTCGTGCAACCGTCGGCGGGGAGCGTCGCCACGGCGTTTTCTTCGTACGATCCGGAGCTCTACATCCCAGTGACGCTTGTGTCGTACCAAGCCGAAACGTTGTTGTTTGGCATGCATGCGTGGCACTTTCATGCCATCAACATCGCTCTGCACATCGGCAGTGCGTTACTGCTGTTTTCACTTCTGCGACTACTCACCGGTTCCAGTGCAATCGCAGGCATGTGCGCACTTCTGTTTGCAGTGCATCCCATCAATGCCGAAGCGGTGTCGTGGGTCAGTGCGCGCAAAGACCTGCTCGCAGGATTTTTCTTCTTGGCATCGTGGCGTGTGTATCTTTCCCAAAAAAACTATCGATGGGCAGCGCCTCTGTCATTGCTTTTGTTTGCAGCAGCATTGGGCGCAAAAGTCAGTGCAGTGACACTGCCATTCGTCCTTCTGCTGATCGAATGGAAGCGAGGAGATCGTACACAAAATATGTTCAAGAAGATGATGCCGTATTTTGGGCTTGCACTAGGGTTCGGCATCGTTGCACTTTTTGGAAAAACAGCCGTGATTGGCGGAGAGCATCCTCTGGCGTTCGTCTTCATGGCTGTGCGTAGTACGGCATTCTACACATGGAAAATTCTGTGGCCGACACATCTCTCTCCTTTCTATCCGATTGCGAAGGATCTGCATCTCCTCGAACCAGTATTCTTACTCTCTGTGGCGACGTGTATCGGACTTGTCGCAGCTGCGTGGGTCTGTAGACGGCATGCGAGGTGGATCACATTTGGCATCTTCTTCTTTGTACTGACGCTCCTGCCGACGTTCGCGCACTATTCGCGTGGCAAGGACTACTTTATGCTCGGTTCCGAGCGTTACGCGTACATTCCGGCGATCGGCCTTTTTCTTGCGATTGCGGTTGTTGCGCACACGCTGCTCATCACGTTGCGATCGACTCAGCGAACAGTCGCCAGTGCACTCGGGTGCATCATCGTTTGTGTCATGGCTTGGCTTTCTCTCCAGCACTCCGCGCATTGGCACGATGGCGTTACCTTCAATCGACATATTCTTTCGCTGTATCCGGGCGATGGACCAACGCACTACAACCTCGCCATTTCCTACGAACAGCAAGGCAAGACATCCGAGGCGATGCAGTCGTACCGAGAATCAATACAGCTCAACCCGACCAAGGCCAATCCGTACATCAACTTGGCGGTACTGCTGGCATCCGAAGGGAACAATGAGGATGCCTTGCAACTGCTCACACAAGCCGTCATCGTCGAGCCGCAGTACTTCAAAGCGCACTACAATCTCGCGGTATTGCTCGAGAAAATGCATCGCGATACTGAGGCGATAGGCGAGTACGAACAGACGATCGCGCTGTATCCTGAATACATCGATGCTCGCCTATCACTTGCTCGTCTCTATGGCAGTATCAGTCGTTTCGCTGATGCTCTTGCGCAGTACGAAGAAATTGCCACGCTAAATCCGGCATTTGCCGAGAAACTGGCACAACTGCGAACATCGATGCAGAAAAATCAACGGAGCCCTTTCTGATGCGGAAATTCGTGAATACCATCACGGAAAATCCTACACACGGCAGCTGGTCATAAGAAATGCCGGTTTCCCCTTTTCAGTAAACGAAAAACATGCTACAATGACAAGATTCTTTCGAAGAAACAAAAATATACACTCCATGCCGCTCCACACACTCATGTTTGGCTGGGAATATCCGCCCGCACACTGCGGGGGACTCGGAGTCGCTTGTCAGGGCATCGTCCGCGGATTGATGCATCATGGAGTGAAGGTCACGTTGGCCTTGCCGCATGCCGATGGCATAGAGCCTGGGGTCGAAATTCTGTCGCCCGAGATGTGTGCTGGTGACGTCATCGCAGTGCCGTCGCTCTTGCATGCCTACGATTCGCATCGCACGTACGATCTACGATACC
>CAYWEU010000123.1:0-5656 GCA_964457395.1 uncultured Candidatus Peribacteria bacterium | reverse complement strand
TTCCCTATCCATACTCGCCGTTCTTTTGCGTTCTCGAACACCCAAGCCATGTGATGAACTGAACTCTGAAAGCCCCCCGGGGAATTGATGAACACACTGAGGCACGCCTCCTTCAACAAGGATTGAATCCTGCGACGATGCTGCTGAAAAAAGAGGATCTTCTGTCTCTCATCCTCCTTATTGTCCGGATTCTTTAGTCTATCTTCCGCATATTTCGGCCAAAAAACAGAGGATCGTAGCATGAGTCGTCCTGACGCATCGAAAAAGTGTCCCACAGGGGCCTGATCCATCTCGCCTTGCAATACGATTTCCACGCGCTTCATAATGTTATTATAATTTCAAATTATTAATTGTCAATCCCGTCGTAATGGTTCAATGCCTTTGCATCACCCTGCAGTACGGTATGTCGGCAGCCCAATATCTTTTCTTGTACCGCTCCCCACTTGCAACGCTCTTCCCCGAGTGATGATATCTCTCCCAAAGCGCGCATGCAGTTCGTCCAAGGCTTGCTGCATGTGTTCTTCTTTCTCCATTTGCTCTGGACTCGAAAACAACGAATACTGCTTGGATCCCATCGGCCGCAGGTCGAGGAGCGCCAGGCCGGTTTGTGTGTACGAACAGCCAACGTCCAGAATGCGGTCGAAGCAGCAACGGACGTTCGGCAAGATCTCGTCCTCGGTATCTGCCAGTTGCGGCAATCGCTGGGTATCGCCGTGGTGCGCGTACTGGGTATCGCGTAGCCAGATGCTGACCATGGCACAGCTGAGTTGCTGACGACGCATTGTTAAGACTGCGTATTCCAGGTGTCGCAGCATGTGCGCCAGCAGCTCGTCTCTGTTGCTCGTTGGGCGGAAGCTGCGGCAACGCGAGATCGATTTGGGTGGCGCACTGCTTGTGCTTACTCCGAAGACAGGGTCGCCCAGCAGTTCGCGGCGCATTTCTGTTCCTGGTCGTCCAAAGAGCCTGACGAGCGTCTGAGAATCCGCAGTCGCGATGTCCCATGCTGTGGTCCAGCCTTGCAGCTGCACATCCAGCATGCGCTTGCGGCCGACACCGGGGATGGCCGCCGCAGGGCGGTCTTGCAAAAATTGCTCGATGGACAGCGCATGCGGATCGGTCGTGTATTTGCCGTCGGGACGGACAAACGTCACGCCCGCAGGTTTGCGGTATTCTCCCGCCATTTTGGCCAGGAGCTTGCTGGGACCGATGCCGATGGACACGCTGAGGTCGGTGCGCGTGAGGATGTCGGCCTGTGTTGCCTGCATCCACTCATGCAATGCCGTTGGCAGACCCCCGACGATGGAGTGCAAGTCCAGGTACCACTCGTCGATCGACGTCTGCTCGAGCACGGGGCAGCGCTCGCGTACGATGTCTTCGATCTGTGCTGACGCCAGACCGGTTTCTCGGAAGTCCGAGGGGACACGCAGGGCATCTGGGCAGAGCTTCATCGCTTCGCGCAGCGGCATGCCAGTTTTGACACCTGTGGCTTTGGCCTCGTAACTCGCCGCTATCACGCAGCTGCCTCCCATGCCCATGGCCAGCACCGGCTTGCCCTTGAGTCGCGGGTCTTTGCGGACCAGCACGGAGGCGAAGAACGAATCGGCATCGACGTGGGCGAACATAGCGAGCGGGTAGCGAATAGCGCATAGCGGGTGGAACATGACAATGTTGAAACCAGGAGTAGCAGAACACTACCCGCTAACCGCTCCCTGCTACCCGCCACTTTATCCGTATCTCCGCACCACGCTCACGACGACTCCGGCGACTTTCAGCTCATCGAGCGCGTGCAGGTCGGGATACTCAGGGTTCTCGGCTTGCAGGTAATGCTTGCCTTTATCGCGCTTGAGTCGCTTGAGCGTGTACTCTCCATCGAGCACGCCGACGACGATGTCGTTGGGTCTTGGCTGCTTGGCGCGGTCCACGACCACCAGGTCGCCCTCGTGGATGCCGGCGTTGATCGTGCTGTCTCCTTTCACGCGCAGCAGGAACGTGGACGAACGGTCACGTACCAGGTAACTCTCGAGCGTGATCTGTTCCTCGGCCTGTTCTTCCACAGGTGCGGCGAAACCGGCGGCGATGGGTCCGAACAGCGAGAGCACCAGCGGAACGAACGAACTTTCTCCTTCTGTCGCTTGCGGGATGATCTTGATACGGCCTTTGGGGTCTTTTTCCAGGTGCCGCGCAAGCACCAGCGTGTTGACAACTTTGGCGATCGAGTTCTTGCTGCGTACGCCAAATGCGACGGCTAAGTCCGCCAAGGACGGGGAGTACCCTCGTTTGCTCTGAAACTCGGTAATGTAGTTCAAGACCGTTCTCTGGTGGGGCGTGATGGCCATGGAATGAAGGGGTAGAGTGTGGACGGGCCCACCTTCGTCCGCCTAGGGCGGACTACGGCGGGCAAGGACGAACGTACACCAGCATAGGTGAACGATTGTGCACTGTCAAATCGAAAGTTCGAAGTTCGAACTTTATCCGATTTTATCTAGCTCTTTTTGCTTACTTAGCTCCATGAACGTAATCGTCCAGACTGTTTGCTTGAAGACGTGCAGATAGGCGAGGAAGTACGCCATGGCGAAGACGATGACGACACCGATGATGCCCGCGATGCTGTAACTGATGGCGGGGCTGACGATGTGTGTCAGTAGCAAACCAATGCCGAAGATGATGCCGGGCAACAAGATGATGACGATTCCGTTGATGGCGATGCGGATGGTGATGACGAGCAACAGCAGTACAAGGAAAATAACATGCCTGGCGTAGCTGACGATCAGCTTAATGCTTTTGCCAATGGATTCGAATATTCCCATCTTCTGTACCACGACTCCCGGCTCGGCGAAACTGGAGAAGAACTTCAAGATACTCGACACGATCCACAGTAGCGTCGCAACGATGATAAGAGGGATCTTCAAGCCCGATCCATAGCGCAACAGAATCGACACCGCCGTGACAAGCAAATTGAGTCCGCTGAAAACGAAGATCTCGTGGATCGCAAGAATCGGGAAGAAGTTGTACAGCGCCAGGATAAATCCGCCACTCACTTTTTCTTTATTATGAGCCTTGGCTGCAAGCCCGATGATCGCACCATCGGCAAGACTGGGGATGAACACCTCGACGAACAGCAGCACACCGAACGAAATGAGGAGCGTGACGAATGCCCACACCGGCAAAGAGTTGTATGCCAGGGACACGTCATCGAACAAGCCTACCTCTTTGTGAATAATGAAGAGCGCGTAAGCAAAGTAGACTTGGTACGCAATTAACTTAATGTCGAGCAGCAGCCGGAAGAACGAGCCGAAGAACCCCCATCGCTTGAGCGATTTCTGCGTGGTGGTGATCATCCACGCTTCTGCGATGATCTCGCGAGGGGTGAGCATGAGGGGCCTAAAAAAAGGGGGGAGGGGATTGCTACTGACTGCCGAGTAAGTCTTGCAGCGGCGTAAACATATAGTCTTTGCCGATGGCCACGATGATCTCTGGACTGCCTTCGAACAGCTGCGGCGCTTCAAAATCGAGACGTTTGATGCGCAGTGTTGCCTCCAGGAAATTCGCCGTGAAGCGCAGACGATTGGTTTGCGCCTGGGCATTCGGAGCGTCTTTGGGTGGCGGCAGTGCGATGGCTACAAAAGACTCTGGGGACGGCGGTGTCAGTTCTTTGTCATAGTTGCGCACGTCCGTGACGTGCAACCCGTATCGTATCAGTTCGCCGGCCAGCTTGCGTGCCATGCCAGGCTTCGCTCCTGCGTTTAAGACTACGATACTCGGCTGACGAATGTACAGCGCTCGTCGTTGGAACAGCAGGCTCCCCAGCGCGTGCAACTGTTTCCAGGTGATGGGGGTAGGGGGTACCGAGACCGGCAGCAGTACCGATGCACCTTCGAATTCCTCACGCGGTGGTGCGTACAGAAAACCGCCGGGCATCAAAAAGCCGTCGTACAATCCGGCTTTGTCATTGAGCTGCATGCTGATGATGCGGGCAGGATCAACGCTCTTGCCCAGTGTAGCCACGCTGATGAGTTCTCGTGTTGAGAATGTCGTTGCCAGGTTTCTGGAGACGATCGTCAGCAGTTCGGTGATTCGTGACACGCTCTTGATGAGCCCCAGCTCCGTTGCTTTCTTCATCGCTGCGGCGATGATCTGCTGCTGGCGGCCCGAGCGGGAGAAATCACTCGTGCTATGTCGGCTGCGGGCGTATTTGAGCGCTGTTTTACCATTCAGATGCTGCTGTCCCTGGCCTATGGCAAACGTTTCGTACGTGTCGTTCGGCCCGGGGTACTCTGGGTCGACGATCTCTTCCGGCACATCGATGCCGATGCCGTCGAGTGCATCGATGGCTTCTTCGAAGCCCGAGAAGTTGAGTTTGATGACGCCGTGCATCTGCAGCCCCACGATCTTGCCGATTTCGGTCTGCAGCTCCAGCATCGACTGGCGAGAAGCCTCGGACTCTTTCTCGCCCTGCCTGTGCAGCTCGTTCTTATAATTGCGGTACAAGCTGTTGATACGGCCCGGGCCCATGTTCTTGGTTTCTAGGACATAGAGATCACGTGGTAGCGACAGCATGACGGCACTCTTGGTTTTCGACGCGTCGATGCTCACGACCATGATGGCGTCGGTTAAATCCACGCCCGAGTGATCGTTGTCGCCTTCTCCCAGTACCAGGACGTTGACAAAGCCATGATTATCTTCTGGCAGCACCGCGCCCGCGATGGAAGCGAAGTTAGAAAACGAGAGAATTCTGAGGGCTATCAATGCTTTGAACATTCCCGTGAAAAGCGCTGCGGCGCACAGCAACGCCAGCAATACCGTCATGCTTCTCTTGAGAATCGTCACGCGCCTGAGTTTCTGCTGTTCGTCTTCATTGTGTTTGTGCAAGTACGTGCGCAACGCGCCGGTCGAACGCACCATCGCTATGATCTTCGTCAGCAGTTTTTTGAGTGCGGAAGGACGCTCCACCTCTTCGCGTATGGGTCGGATATGGAAGGACATCGGGCGGATTGTACTGAAGAAGTGGCAGTGCGTCACGGGTGATTTTACTGATTTCTTTGCTAAAAAGCCGCCCCGTATGATGGGACGGCTTTTTTTCCGTAACGCTTGCTGAAAGCTTACGCTGCCGCCTTGTCCGACTTGAAACAATTCAAGCACAGGACTGGGCGTCCACCCTCGGATTCTGGGCGGGGCTTAAACGGAACCTCGCACTGAGCACCGCACTTGGCACATGTGGCCGGGTGCATGGTGCGCGTGGAGAGGCGCTCGTTCTTGCGCTTATTGCGGCAATCCTTGCAGCGCTGCGGAGCGGCCAGGCCTCGTTCGTTGTAGAAGGCCTGTTCACCGTCCGTGAACGTGAAGGGTGCTGCGCAATCGCGGCAGGTGATCTGCTGATCAGCCATGGGAGAAAAAAGAAAGGAAGTAAGAGTGCAAACTGTTCCTTCTTTTCGAGTATTCGGTGTTTCTCCTGAATGACTGATACGAAGGTGTTTACAGGCGCATTGTAGCGGGAAAGATCAGTACGTCAAGTTCATCTTATTCATTCACCAGGTTTGCGACACTGAGGTTCTTCCCCAGCTGTTGCCATGTTCAACCCCAATGACCTTATCCGCTTCTACAAGCAGTGCACAGATATTCAAAAGACGGCACTGCGCTTCGGTGTGCACCGCAGTAC